>NZ_VOQX01000044.1:0-41735 GCF_016643525.1 Pantoea sp. Morm
GCCAGGCCCGCCAGCAGCGCGGCGAGCACCCCGCTACGTCGCTGGCTGGCATCGTTGAGGCGATTACCCAGCGCGACAAACGGCCGGGTGACGCGTTGGGCGATGCGCGTGGAGATTAACGTCAGTGCGGCTATCGCCAGGAACAGCAGCGCCAGGTCGCGACCAATGCTGGTGACCTGACTGACCCAGTGGCTGGTAAGTGATACCAGCAGTGCCACCAGCGTGAACATCAGGACCATGCCGCTCAGCAGCGCCAGCAGCTGTCCGCGACGGCCGCGGACGCTGGCAAATACAAAAGGAATAATCGGTAAGGTACAGGGGCTGAGCAGCGTCAGCATTCCGGCGAGAAAAGCGATAAGCAGTGTCATAAGGAACCTCATACGGTGGATAAACGTCTGCGCGTCCGGCAGTACGTCTATTACATCCACCGCATGTGTTCAGGCTGTGTCGGGGAAACGCCGTTTTGTCGTATTATGTATGTAGCGGACAGGCAGATACATCAGGTTACACATCCTGCTGCTGCAGGATGATGCACGCTTCCAGCCCGCCAGCTGCCCGGTTACGCAACTGCAGGCTGCCCGCCATCTGGCTCACCAGCTGGGTGGCGATCGCCAGGCCGAGTCCGGTCCCGCCGGTGTGGCGATTGCGTGAACTCTCCACGCGGTAGAAGGGCTCCAGCACCGCCTGTAACGCCTCCTCCGGGATGCCAGTCCCGTTATCACGCACCCGAATCTCTACGCTGTCACCCTGGGGCGAACAAAGTTCAACCTCCGCTTCGCCGCCAAACTTAAGCGCATTGTCGATCAGGTTGGTCATGATGCGCCGTAGTGCCTGCGGCCGCACGGCGAAGGTGTCATGGCCGGTGCACGGCACAAAGTTCACCGCTTTACCGACATCCTGATAGTCACAGACGACGCTATCCAGCAGCGCGTTGAGGCTGACGCTCTGGCGCTTCTCCTCCAGCACTTCCGATGAGCGTGCATAGGCGATGCCCTCGCGCACCAGGCGGCTCATGTTATCGAGATCACTCAGCAGTTTGTCGCGCAGCTCAGGCTGCTCCGCCATCTCCACACGCAGCTTCATGCGCGTGATCGGGGTTTGCAGATCGTGGGAGATGGCCGCGAGGATTTGCGCACGCGCTTTGAGGTGATCCTGAATCCGCAGCTGCATAGCGTTAAACGCACGCGCCGCCTGCTGCACTTCATCCGGGCCGTTCTCTGCCATCAGCTGTGCGTGGCTGGCGGCCGGTTTGAGCGCATCAACCGCCTGGGTAAAGCGCACAAACGGTCGCACCACCTGCCGCACCGCCAGCCATGCGCAGCACAGCAGCAGCAGGAGCTGACCCATCAGCACCAGCGGCAGCCAGCGCGCAATCGCCGGCATGCGCGGCCAGAGATCGAGCGTGAGCGGCGCGCCGTCATGCAGCGTCAGATGCACCTGAATATGCTCCCGCGGCCCCGGAATCGCATGAATGCTCATCTGATAGCGCCCGCCAAGCGTCTCCTGCAGTGAGCGTACCGCGTCGCGCGTGCGCCAGCTGGAGGGATACGGCCCCGCTTCGCCCGGCGACAGACTGTAGCGATAGTTGCCGCGCGCCAGCTTCGCCAGCCAGCCCGGACGCTCGTCCGCCGGCAGACGATCGAGGATTGCCACGCTGGTCGCCACATCGTACTCCAGGTTGCCCAGCATCACGCTTTTAGCGCTGCTCATGCGTTCTATCAGCAGGCTTGCCAGCGTGAGAGTATTCGCCAGCAACAACCCGCCCAACACGATAATCAGCAGGCGTGACAGCAGCGATCGCGGCCATAGCCTCATTGATGCGCCTCTTTAATCACCACCGTGCTCGCCAGTACGTAACCTTCGCTGCGTACCGTTTTAATGTAGGCCGGTTCACGGGCATCTTCGCGTAACCGCTGGCGCAGCCGGCTAACCAGCAGATCGATCGAGCGTTCAAACAGCTCCGCGTCGCGGCCCTGCGTCAGGTTGAGCAGCTGATCGCGATTCAGCACGCGCTGCGGATGGTCGAGAAACACGCGCAGCAGGCGGTACTCTGCGCCACTCAGCGCCACAATCACGCCGTCGCTGTCCAGCAGATGGCGCGCGGAGGTATCCAGCTGCCACTCGCCAAAAGCAATGATGCGGCCGGCCCCGGTAATATGTAAATTTGGCGGCAGCGCCCGGGTACGGCGCAGGATCGCTTTGATGCGCGCCAGCAGCTCACGCGCCACAAAGGGTTTGATCAGGTAATCATCCGCCCCCATCTCCAGCCCGAGAATGCGATCGGTCTCTTCGCTGCGGGCAGTAAGCATCAGTACCGGCAGGTTCTGCCGGGGATCGCTGCGCAGCTGACGGCACAGCGTCAGGCCATCGTCACCCGGCATCATGATATCCAGCACCACCAGATCCACCAGGCTGCTGCTCAGCACGGCGCGCATTTCGCGGCCATTGGCCGCACCGGTGGCGCGGTAACCGGACTTAATCAGATAGTCGGTTATCAGTTCGCGGATCTCCCGGTCATCATCCACCACCAGAATGTGATCAACGTGCTCCAAAACAGCCTCCTGTCAGCCACTTATGCAAAAAAGACCGGCACGCGATGGCCGGTCCGGGTCGTGAATTACTCCGCTACAGTGCGGCCGCATCCTCAACGGCTTGCACAAACGCCTGCGGTGCTTCCGCTGGCGGATTGTGTCCGATATTGCCCGTGAAGGTGCGATGCTGGTAGCTGGCGCTGAACCTGGTGCGGTACGTCTCCGGTGCCGGGTGCGGCGCCCCGTTATTATCCCCTTCGATGGTGATAGTGGGGACGCGAATTGCCGGTAATGTGGCTAATGTTTTCTCATAAGCGGCATATTTTTGCTCGCCTTTTTCCAGGCCCAGGCGCCAGCGGTAGTTGCTGATAGTGATCGCCACCTGATCCGGATTATCCAGCGCTTTGGCGCTCTGATTAAAGGTGGCATCACTGAATTTCCAGCCGGGCGATGCCTGCTGCCAGATCAGTTTCGCAAAGTCGTGTGTATGGGCGGCATACCCCTGCTGACCGCGCTCAGTGGCGAAATAGAACTGATACCACCACTGCTGTTCGGCCTGTGGTGGCAGCGGTTTTTTTCCCAGCTGCTGGCTACTGATCAGATAGCCGCTGACCGACACCAGCGATTTTACCCGTTCTGGCCATAGCGCCGCGACGATGTCCGCCGTGCGTGCGCCCCAGTCAAAGCCGCCCAGCACGGCCTGTTTGATATTGAGCGCATCCATCAGCGCCACGACGTCCGCTGCGATTGCCGAAGGCTGGCCGTTACGCGGCGTTTTATCCGACAGGAAGCGCGTGCTGCCGAAGCCGCGCAGATACGGCACGATCACCCGATACCCTTTTGCCGCCAGCGCCGGTGCCACCTGAGCATAGCTCTGGATATCGTACGGCCAGCCGTGCAGCAAAATCACCGCCTGACCGTCACGCGGACCGATGTCCACATAGCCTGTGTTCAGTACGCCCGCATTGATCTGCTGAACGTGGCTGAAGTCAGCGGCGTAATCGTGTGAGGCCGGGGAGGCGGCAAACGCGGTGCCTGCCGCCGTGAGAACCAGCGTTGCCAGCAGAGTCTGACGTAACAGTGTTTTCATAATTTATCTCCGGGTCATCAGTGCGGTGCAATCTGTACGGGCACGTTAAAAGTGATGGTTTTGCTGTCGATCGGTTTATGCATGGGATCGGCAAGAATAAGGGTAACCTTGTGGGGCCCGACAGGCAGACCGACCAGAATCACTGGCTCACCGCTGGTGTCCGCCCAGTGCCACGGGTTGTCATCCACGATGACGTGAATGTGGCCGATGCGCGGCGTGATTTTCAGCGCTTCCTGACCAAACACTGGCTCGATGCGCAGGTTTTCTGCCCGGTACTGGATAAACACCGCGCCCTTGCGCAGCGGTCCGGCCAGCGGCGCATCGACAATTAATCGCGCAGGCGGCTGGGGATGATCCAGTGGCGCCACGGCCGCCGGGCCGAGCACGTCAGCAGCGCTCAGTCGCTCCGCCCAGGCGCAGGTCGCAGAGGCGCCCATCAGTAACGTTGAAATAAACAGTCGGGTTAACATCGTGGTATCTCCATGCATTCGGTTGATGCGTACAGAAGACCACGGCGATGTATAGCGGATATGTACAGACTGGCGGGTTATGCAACGGCGTGTGTGCTGTGTGGCGGGAGTTACAGTGTGATACAAATTGGTGTTTACCCCGCCCGGGGGAAAATCAAAGCAGGATTTTCACAGGCCCGGGGGCGGGAAAATTAATGAGATAAGTGGCCCTTCGTCGTGGAAATAATTCGTCCGCCTTAATCACGCAGGCGGCGAAATGATATGGCGCGCAAAGCGGCACGCGCGAGAGCTTCGCTCGAATCAATTAACGTCATTTCCTGCCAGATCGCGCTGTGTTTTAACAAACTCAACTCTGTGCAAGCCAGAATAATGTGCGTAGCGCCCTGTTGCTTCCAGCTACTTACGGCGTCCGCTAACTGCCGCATTGAGAGTTCAGACACGCTTTTTGTCGCTTTTATCTCGTTAATGCAGCGTGTCAAAAGCTGTTGGGTGGATGCAGCTACATTGACGATCTCGGCGTGCTGTTGCGTAAGCGCATTCTGATACAGCCTGCTCTGGTACAACATTTGCGAACCGAGCACAACGACCCGCTTGCCCTGAGGCGCAATATGCTCAAGTGTGGCATCAATAATATTAATAACCGGAATAGCTGCGTCCTTGCTCCAGCGCGACCAAAGGAGGTGAGCGGTATTACAAGGCACAACGGCAACCGTCGCACCCGCAGCAGCGAGTTCTGTAATAGTTGCGTGAATCCAGGGAGAAGGATCACGTTCACCCAGTTGCAAATGACGCCCGCGGCTGGGAATTTTACTATTATTATCAATAATAAGTCGCGGATATTGCCACTCTTTATCTGCCTGAACCAGGCCATACAGCTGCTGGCAAAAATCCAGTGTTGCCCAGGGGGCTACGCCCACGACGCCTAAAACACCTTCATCTGCCGGCCAGCTAACATCGTCATAGAGAGGTGAGATATTAACCATTTTTTTGCTCAAAGTGATAAAGACGTAATCGGGTTTCAGGATACTTATTAAGCATATGACCTTCAGGGAACATATTTTCACTCCTGGTTAAGCTGAAACCATACCGCGCAAATATAGCTTCGTATTGCTCAGCAGTTCGATATGTAGCCGAATACTCTGCTTGCAGATTCGCAGAATAGCGGTTATTGATTTCGAACCTTTCACCGACCCCCGTACCATCACGCAATAATATAGTGCTTTCTGGTTTACTGTAAGTACGCAAATTACTTAACAATTTTTCAGCTTGCTCATCATTAAGGTAGATCATCAGGCCAGATATGAAAATGACATCGTACTGCTCTGAGCTACAATAACTCTCGGCAGATGAAAGAATGAAATCGACATTATCAATATTGCGTTTTCTGGCTTCAAGCTTACCCACTTCAATCATTGCAGCTGAAAACTCTACAGCGGTGATTTTTTTTGCGCCCTCATGCTGAAAACGAAAAGCCCACTGCCCGACCCCGGCGCCGAGATCAAGTACCGTTTTCCCTGTCAGGTCAGGTAACCAGGCAAAAACTTTTTCCATCTCTGTGCGAATTTTAATATCGAGAAATTGTGGATCGTTTTCCAGGTTTGCTAAACTTTCAAACGATAATTTATTGTAATCATTCGCTCGACGATCCCAAAAATCCTTCACTTTTTTTGCATCTAACATTTCATTAAGCCTGATTTTAGCGATACGTCCAGCGTTCATTATCAGCAGAAAAATCAACATCACTTTTCGCGACATTCATAATGCGGCTATTGCAGAGGAAGTCATAATTAAAGCGTGTAAATTCATTTACCTCTCCGCCAGGAATAGGTAATAAACGTACACCGAGCGGTTTCGTTAACCGCACCGCGAGTGCAGCCGTATCAAGAATAATCGCGGCTATATCTTCAGGCAGAGTCGAACCTGGCACCGGAAGCATATCTAATCCACAACCACAAACAGTTGACCATGCATTAAGCGTATCAATGCTTAATGCACGACGATTATTGGTACTCGCCAGGGCATCATCTTCCAGTACTGAGAACATGACGCCATTGAAACCCGTTGCGCGAGCACCACTGATTGCGACTGCGCTTTTAATCGCATTCGTCAGAATACTGGTTATAAAGAGTGATCCCTGAACGCCACCAGGACGCGCACCAAGATTTTCAACTAACCTGCCGACAGAAATACTGCCATCCGGAAAAGGCGCCAGCGAGGCATCCAGACCGGCATACTCAAGCCCTGAATCAGACGCCAGCTCATGACCGAATGCATCAATTTCGCGTAAGCGTGCGCAGAGTCGAAGAATAAACTGGTCAGCAAAGTCCGCCAGCAGCATGTTGCCTTCCCGCACCTGCTCACTCAATTCCAAAGCAATATCGGTAGTTTCGAGGGCAAAACTAAACTTCAGTGTCTCACCTTCATGCCGGGAAAAGGGAAAAAACGGGGCATTTGGTGGACAGCGCAATGAGGCACCCAGGCGAAAATTATCAAAGCCATTATTACTGCGATGTGCTACCTGTAACATGAAACGGGCAACGTCATGGCTGGCTCGAATATTTATACCCTGCTCATCGGCAACCATCAGATTCAGAAACATACGCGGTTGCCTGAAGAGTAAAGCAAACGCGGCATCTAACCGTCCGCGGTAATTATCGCCATGCGTTAAGTCCAGCGGTAAGCAAAACCAACGAATATCAAGTCTTTCAGCCAACGCATTGATTGAATTTATTCGTGCTGGCAGGGTATAAATCTCATCTTCATCACGATCATTCAATGGTGGCAGGGTTAAACGTAATGTTCGCAGTGGCCAACGACGAGACTGGAGTTTATCAATCACTAACGTGCGAAAGTGATGTAAACGTGACTCAGAATGCCCGTCGGAAATAGCGGAGTAAGGCAAGCCCAGCGTAATAGCTCGTATCATTAACCGTGATCCTCTTGCATCAGACGCCAGTAATCTGCCAGCGTATTAATTTCATTAAATGCATGCTCCCCCAGGTCGTGAGCGTAGAGTGCTGTCGTTTTCTGACACGGTAACGTTTGGGCGGCATACAAATTACCATACCGCAGGCATTGCTTATGCCACTGACTCAGGAGTGCCATATCACTGACTTTAAACAGACCCATAGCCTCAGGGTGCTCTGCGGCGCGTATCGGTCCCAGATACGTCTCCTCCACGATGCCCTGGCGATTAACGTCACAATGAATGGAGGTCAGCATGCGATTATGCCGCTGGTGAGTCAAAACGAGATTTCCCTCAGCGTGATCCATTTCATGGATAAGTTGAGGAGAAAAAAACATATCTCCCGAGACAACGTACGTGGGGCTATTAATCTGATTCAGGGCCAAC
Organism: Pantoea sp. Morm; assembly: GCF_016643525.1. Lineage (NCBI taxonomy): Bacteria > Pseudomonadati > Pseudomonadota > Gammaproteobacteria > Enterobacterales > Erwiniaceae > Pantoea > Pantoea sp. Morm. The sequence goes on from NZ_VOQX01000044.1 coordinate 7,444, forward strand.
CCCAGACTCATTGCATTATTAGTCGTTGCCCAGTTGTCATTGATAACGTAATTGAGATCAGGGTAGGACTCCATAATCTGTAACGCACCAAAGCCAATCACTACGGTGATTTTTTTCCCATGAAAGGCATCAATAGCATAGTCGAGAATCGTTTTCCGCGTTTTGGGATGGCGAATTAAAACTTTATTTTTACCATCCAGTTGCAGGCTTCTGCCGGCGGCCAGAATGATGGCATTTTCAACCATGATAGCCTAACTCCTGCAGCGAAAATTGACATACCGGCATGGGTACAACGAAATCATGCTTTACCGTTTTATAAGGGTAGATGTCATTGATTAATGCACGCCTCGCCACTTCCTGCCAGTCAAATTGATGATTTTCGCGCAACGATCTTAATGGCACCGAGGCGTAATCAAATCGTACGACCGGTACTCTTTTTAGTCCCAGACTGAGCGCGACTTCCATACGGTGCTGGCCGTCCAGTACCAGATTATGGTGTAGATCAAGCGCCAGAGGTTTTACCCATACGCCTTCCTGAATAATTTTATTACGCAACCATTCAACGCGACGTGAACTGAATTTTTCAATATGGCGCAATTTTTGTGGTTCAAAAAACTCTACATTCATTTTAGTGCCTCAAAATTTTCTAATAATAAATGATAATCCGCAACCGCCTGCCGGTAATCGACTTCTTCGTTGAAAGATCTTGCAAACAAATCCGTAATATCTACAGCACGGCAGGGTAAGCAAGAGCGGTGTACAATCCAGGGTGCCATGTAATATTGCTGAGTGCTTGTCTGTAAAAACGTCTGCCGCAGGCGTCGATCGTTTTCCACCTGTTCCGGAGAGACACTTAGCAAGCCGACCATTTTCATCCAGCCATCAAATGCGGAGTCGTAATCGGGCACATAGGCAATTTTCTTTATAGCAGGTTCAGCTTTACTGGCTTCGACAATACCGCCAGTAAGGCAAGAGTTGTAATAACCATGGGTGAGCCAAAAACTGTCACTGCCCATTTCAGCTTGCATTAACCGCGGCCATACACGTGGATCCAGCAGAACATCCGTTTCGATAATTGTATAGCCATATTCAGGATGATTAAGCGCGCTGACACCTTTTTCAACGGATAATATGTTGACATCATTTTTATAATTATCATTGTGCGCTAACTTAATATTAGCATCAGCATAATTATCTTTAATCCAGCGTTCTACAACTGATGACTGATGACCGGTAACCAGTACAATTTCACGCTCGCCGCATTTTAACAGCTCAGTCAGCAACGTATCCAGCACGGTGATTTCACCGACCGGTAGCAAGCATTTAGGATAATTTAGGGTCAAATGCCCCATTCTCGTTCCCTGACCAGCAACCAGTAATATTGCGGCGCGTTTAGAAGACATTGTGATGAACTCCAGCGGGCATAAGGGTTTTTTCAATGATTTTTACAATCTCACTGCCTGCGCCCTGCTCTGGCATATGAAGTTCATCACGTAAAACCTGCAGTCGCTTATCACGCATGGGATCCTTGCCTGAAACAAGATTATCAACGAAAGTTTTAATATCTGCGGATTCATTCGCAACGTCATAAGCGTCATAAATAAATTCAGCGCTACTGTTAATACCGAGGCAATTTTCATGAGTCAGGAAAAGGATTGGCTTACGCGAAGGTAAATACTCCAGCAAAAACGATCCTGCATCTGCCATCAGCGCATCTGATTGTGAAAAGGCGTAGCGATAATCTGCAGAAAAATCCCACTCCACATGTGATTTGAGATGAGAGTATTCGCGCAGCATTTGCCAGTTCTGAGCAGTTTCGCTGTGTGTTCCGCGCTCTTTACGAATATCCAGAAATTGTTTAAAAAGCGGATGTGGCCGAATAATCAAATTGACGTCATCACGTTTGATGATATCAAGCATTGCCTGTGTATATAAATTAAACGTAGACCACATCTTTTCATCATCAGGCATGACGAAATGCGGCGCCCATAATAGCGTTGGCTTGCCTTTATTAACTTTGCCATCCGTCTGGACGCCAAAGCGTGATGGATAGTTATCTAGCTTTGGATGTCCGCTAACATAGACGTGATGATTGCCATTTCCGCAATATTTAGCAAACTCATCTTTATGCCGCTGAGAGCGAACAAATACCCACCTGGCAACATTTTGACAGGGAAGATTGTACTGATAAACACGGTTTCTCTCGCCATCACCCATATCTAACCCATAAGGAATATAGGCGATAGAAATATTGCGTCGATTAAGCGTCAAACTTTGCAGTTCATTGGGACGTGCATCATCATAAGGATTTTGTAAAAAAACCACATGGGGCTTACGCGCCGTAATCTCATACTCGTGATACTCGGTATACCGGATACCCTTATCATTTAATAAATCACGCTGTGCAGTGTAATCCGGTGCTTTTGTGCCCCGACTGAAATAGGGCGCAAGGATAATCTGGCAATCAAAATGCGGTTTGGCCTGCATAGCGCGATATACCGACTCAAAGTTAGTCCAGCCGGGGGCCCACTGGAAAAAGATATCCACTTTTATCTTTTCTTCGCCAGGTTGATAGGCTGGCCAGACTATTTCTTCTAATTTTTTAGCGAAATGAGCTCGATAATCAACAGGTTGGTTTTCAATATCACTTTTATCAGCGGCCTGATAGCCCGCATTGGGAAAGATACCCAACCAGCGGTCACGTTTTATCAAACTATTCCAGCGTACATCTAAAGCCCAGCACTGAGGAACGCCACCCGCCAGTAACCCCTGCAAGCTTTCTGCATAATTATCAATGAGAGTGGAATAGTAATCACTGTTCACAATGTAAGCGCAAGCGCACCATGCATATTGCGGCTTAACAATAAAATCCACACTTTTTAACGGCACGACGTTATCATAGTGGGCAGCGAGCAGCGCGACATGCCAGTTGATCTGCTGTAAAGAGGAGAGAAATAGATCAATTCGCTGTTTGGTCTGAATATCATCATGGAAAACCATATCGTCTTCCAGAATCAATACATTTTTCCAGCCGTTTTGCTGAGCCATTTGCAGCACGAGAATATGTGATTTAATACAGCCGATATAGCCTGGCGCTTCTTCAATAGCCTCAAAACGGACAATCTTTTCACGTGGTACGCCAATTGCTTTTAATTGACGAGCGATACGTACCCTGCGATCCTTGCGTTTGTTCAGGTTGATGTATACAACCTTATCTATTGTCTGCCAGTTGACTGCCATCATCTCTACACCCATCGCACTAAGAAAGCTCTCATTTTCAGGACGGCGCAATAAAGACAATTCTTAAGGAAATTAAAAAAATTTTTTAGGTTTACTGGCAAGGTGCACAGTTGTCGCATCACGTTCGAATGCACGAAAGCGCTGAGTAAGGTTGCCAGCGGAAAGGCAGCGGTCAGCGCGAAAATAGCCGTGCGGCTTGAGACGGGGCCGGGTATGGCAGGCATAGGGTGCGATCTGTTTTTGCTAGCGCAATAACCTGATCATAAAACCCTATGCCTTTCTTTTTTTGTGGGGATTCCTCAGCCCTACGGGCCACTGCTCTTCGCGAGCATTTTGCGGTAATTGTTCAGCCATTTGCCGCTGGTCAAACGCCACCAGAAACAGATACCGCGCACCGTCCAGTCGAGGAACATGCCGAGCCAGACGCCAATCACCCCCATGCCCAGCACAATGCCGAGCAGATAACCGGCCACCACGCGCGCACCCCACATACTGAACATCGATACATACATGGTGTACCGCGCGTCGCGCGCGCCCTTCAGCCCGGCCGGCAGCACCCAGGAGGCGGTCCAGATAGGCATAAAGGCAGCATTCAGCCAGATCAGGTGTTTGGTTACCTCAATCACCTGCGGATCGCGGGTGTAGAATCGCGCCAGCGTGCCCGCCAGCGGCACGGTGATAAACGCCAGCGTGCACAGCCCAATCATCGCCAGCCAGAATACGTGCTTGATCTGCCGCTCCGCCTGCATCACCTGATTTTTCCCTAAGCGTCTGCCGGTGATAATGGTCGACGCCGAACCGAGCGCGTTGCCCGGCAGGTTGATCAGCGTGGCGATGGAGAAGGCAATAAAATTACCGGCGATCTCATTGGTGCCCATGCCGGCGACAAAAATCTGCGTCAGCAGTTTGCCGCCGTTAAACAGCACTGATTCGATACTGGCCGGTACGCCAATCCCCAGCACTTCCATCAGGATGTTGCGATCCCAGCGGCGGAAATAGCTGGCCAGCGTGATTTTCAGCGCCGGGCTGATGCCGCGATACAGCACGTAAATGGCCGCCGCCGCGCCGATATAGCGTGAAATGGTTAATCCCAGCCCGGCACCGACAAATCCCATCCCTTCCCAGCCGAGCGCACCGTAGATCAGCACGCTACTGATGATGATATTCAGGATATTCATGCCGCCGTTAATCAGCATCGGAATTTTAGTGTTGCCGGCACCGCGCAACGCGCCGCTGCCTATCAGCGCAATCGCCGCCGCCGGATAGCTCCACGCGGAAGTTTGCAGATAGCTGAGCGCCAGTTCTTTGACCTGCGGCTCGGCGTTGCCGGCAATCACGTCAACAATCAGATGCCCCCAGAACTCGATGGCGATGACCAGCACAAACGCCAGCACCGTCATCAATCCCAGCGACTGCCGCGTCGCCGCACGCGCACGCTTGCCGTTGCGTTTGGCCAGGCTGAACGCCACCACCACCGTGGTACCGAGATCGATGGCGGCAAAAAAGGAGATGATCACCATGTTAAAGCTGTCAGCCAGCCCAACGCCCGCCATCGCCTCTTTGCCCAGCCAGCTCACCAGAAAAGTACTGAGAACCCCCATCAGCATTACGCACAGGTTCTCAATAAAGATGGGCACCGCCAGTGGGGTGATTTCACGCCACAACAGCGTGCGATAAGCACGGCGTTTGGGATACCACGCCGTGTTTCTGATCGCCCGCATTACTGCTACGCCAGGATTTTGCAAGGGAGTACCAAATCACTTTGGTTAAGAAGTAGAGTAATAATGATGATAGGCTGCTAACGATTATGCAAAGTGTTTCCCGTCACCATTTAATCATTATTACAAACTTTTCGCCGACTCCCCGCCCGCGCCGACGCTGCCGCCCAGATAGGCGCTGCGCACCTCTTCGTTATGCAACAGTTCGCTGCCGCTGCCGCTCAGACGAATTTCGCCATTGACCATCACATAACCGCGATCCGCCAGTTGCAGCGCGTGGCGCGCGTTCTGCTCCACCAGAAACAGCGTCATGCCCTGCTGCGTCAGCTCGCGCAGGATGCTGAAAATTTGCTTTACCACCAGCGGGGCCAGCCCGAGGCTGGGTTCATCCAGCAGCAGCAGACGCGGCCGGCTCATCAGCGCTCGGGCGATCGCCAGCATTTGCTGCTCGCCGCCGGAGAGTGTCATTGCCCGCTGTTTTCGCCGCTCCAGCAGGCGTGGAAACAGCGTGTACATGCGTTCTTTATCCTGCTTCATGTAGCGCTCGCCGATGGCGATGGTGCCCATCAGCAGGTTCTCTTCCACCGTCATATCCGGAAAGATGCGCCGTCCTTCCGGCGCCTGGGCAATACCGCTGGCGGCGATAAAATGGGTCGACCGCTGGCTAATGGGCTCTCCGCGCAGGCGAATTTCACCGCTGGCAATGCGCGGCTGACCAAAAATAGACATCAGCAGCGTGGATTTTCCTGCACCGTTGGCCCCAATCAGCGCCACGGTTTCCCCTTCCGCCACGGTCAGCGACACCTGCTTCAGCGCCTGCACCGGGCCGTAAAACACATCCACCTGTTCAAACGCCAGCATTGCTTCAGCCATGCTCGCTCTCCTCTTCCGCGCCGAGATAAGCGGCGATCACCTTCGCATCGTGTCGAATCTGCTGCGGCGTGCCCTGGGCGATCACGTCACCGTGATCCAGCACCACGATGTGATCGGAAATGCGCATCACCATCGGCATATCGTGTTCAATCAACAGCACGCTGATGCGATGATCGGCGCGCAGCTGATGCAGAATCTGGCTCAGCGCCTCGGTTTCGACCGGATTAAGCCCCGCTGCGGGCTCATCCAGGCAGATCAGCTCCGGCCGGGTGCACATGGCGCGCGCAATCTCCAGCCGGCGCTGCTGGCCGTAAGAGAGCGTACCGGCCAGCCGATTGGCACTGCTGACCAGATCAACGCGCTCCAGCCAGTAAAAAGCGCGATCGAGCGCGCGACTCTCCGCTGCCCGATAGCCGCGGGTATTGAGGATGCCGGCCAGCAGCTGACGGTTGACCTGCATATGCTGCGCCACCAGCAGGTTCTCCACCACCGACATCTCGCGAAACAGGCGGATGTTCTGAAAGGTACGCGCCAGACCGGCGCGGTTGACCAGATGTGCGCCGCCAAACATCTTGTACCAGATACGCGAGCCCAGCCGCGCCGGCCGCAGCCAGTCACCCGGCTGAATCTTCTGGCCCAGCACCTGAATCACATCGGTGCTACGCTGATGGGCATTGAGCACAATGCGCCCGCCGCTGGCGCGATAAAATCCCGTCAGGCAGTTAAATACCGTGGTTTTGCCCGCGCCGTTGGGGCCAATCAGCGCGGTGACCGAGCCGCGCTCCACGCGCAGGCTGACATCATTCAGCGCTTTGATGCCGCCAAAGCGCATCATCAGGTTATCAACCTGCAGGATGGCATCACTCATGGCGTACTCCTTTTCTCAGCGGCACCCCGACGCGTGCGGTGCGCACCAGGCCGCGCGGACGCCAGATCATCATCAGCACCATCAACATGCCAAACAGCAGCACGCGGTACTCGGCAAAGCTGCGCAGCAGCTCGGGCGCCACCGTCAGCACAAACGCGGCCAGCACCACGCCGAGCGTCGAGCCCATCCCGCCCAGCACCACGATGGCCAGAATCAGCGCGGACTCAAAAAAGGTAAACGAGGTGGGATTAACGAACCCCTGATAGCTGGCGAAAAATACCCCGGCAATACCGGCGGTTGAGGCACCGAGCATAAAGGCCGACAGCTTCACCAGCACGTGATTCAGCCCCATGGCGCGACAGGCGATTTCATCTTCACGCAACGCTTCCCACGCCCGGCCAATCGGCATGCGCGTCAGCCGGTGCTTGATAAACAGCACCAGCAGCACCACCAGCACCAGCACCACGTAGATAAAGATGAACTTCATGTTGGGGTTGTAATCGAGATGCAGAAACTGGTGGTACGGTATGCCGCCCTCTTTTGCCCGGCGGGCGAATTCAAGGCCGAGAAAGGTCGGTGACGGCACCGAGACGCCGTTCGGCCCCCCGGTGAACGACAACCAGTTATTCAGCACCAGCCGGATAATTTCACCGAAGCCGAGCGTGACGATAGCCAGATAGTCACCGTGCATGCGCAGCACCGGAAAGCCCAGCAGCGCACCGGCCAATGCCGCCAGCAGCGCAGCGATGGGGATCATGCTCCAGAAACCCAGCCCGAGATACTGATAGCCCAGCGCCAGCCCGTAGGCACCAATGGCGTAAAATGCCACATAGCCCAGATCGAGCAGCCCGGCGAGGCCGACCACGATATTGAGCCCGAGTCCCAGCAGCACATAGATCAGCCCGAGAATCGCCACCGTCAGCAGATACTTGCTGGAGAGAAACGGAAACGCCAGGGCCACAACCAGCAGCAGCGGTATTATACAGCGCAGGCGCGAGCGGTACCCGGGTTCACGCACGTATACGCCGTCATCGTTGCCCTCAAACTTGCGCAGAAAACGGCGCCCCACGGCGGTATGCAGAAACAGCCCCAGCAGCAAACGTCCTGCCATCACCACCGCCACCAGCAGCGCCACGCGCAGCGGCGACAGCGTAAAACTGTAGCCGCTGAGCACCACGCCCACTACCGGGCCGAACACCACCAGCGCGACGGCACCGGCCAGCAGCGTGTCGAGCAGCACCTGACGGATGCCGCTTGTTTGCGTCATTGCCTTCATTCTGGCTTCCTCACACTTTGGCGACCAGCGGCCGGCCCAGCAGTCCCTGCGGACGGAAGATTAAAATCACCACCAGCAGCGAAAACGAGAACACATCTTTGTAATCGGAGTTCACCAGCCCGGCGAACTGCGCCTCGGCCACGCCCAGCAGTAAACCGCCCAGCATCGCACCGGGCAGCGAACCGATGCCCCCCAACACCGCCGCGGTGAAGGCTTTGATGCCGATAATGAAGCCGGCGTAGAAATCAAACGTGCCGTAGTTCATGGTAACCAGCACCCCGGCCAGCCCGGCCATCGCCGCGCCGATGACAAACACCAGCGAAATCACCCGGTCGGTATTGATACCGAGAATCGACGCCATGCGCCGATCCTGCTGGACCGCACGGCAGATACGGCCCAGTTTGGTGTACTGGATAATCCAGGTCAGCAGCGCCATCCCGCACAGCGCCGCCACCAGGATAAACACTTTGGTCCAGGTGATTTGCACCACGCCGCCGTCGATCTCCATACGCAGCACGCCACTGAGCAAGGTGGGAATGCCCTGCTGATTCGGTCCCTGACTGAGCTGCACATAGTTTTGCAGAATCAGCGACATACCAATGGCAGAGATCAGCGGTGCCAGTCGGGTGGAATTGCGCAGCGGGCGATAGGCAATGCGCTCAATGGCCCAGCCGTAAGCAGCGGTGACCACGATGGTGAACAACAGCGTGCCAAAGATCAGCAGTGGAAAGGAGTGAATGCCAAAGTAGCTGAGCAGCGCCAGCCCGATCGCACACAGATAAGCAGAGATCATGTACACCTCGCCGTGGGCGAAGTTGATCATGCCGATAATGCCGTAAACCATGGTGTAGCCGATGGCGATCAGCCCGTAGACCGCGCCCAGCGTCAGGCCGTTAATCAGCTGCTGTATAAAGAAGGCGTCCATATTGTCTCTCGCAGGTAGAAGGCGTGCACAGGACACGCTCAGATGCGAACGGCCCCGCTGTGCGCGGGGCCGCAGAGCGAATTACAGCTGGTGATATTTGCCTTTGTCATCCCACTGATAGACCACGTAATCCGAGACTTTCAGGTCGCCTTTTTCGTCCCACGCCTTCTTGCCCATCACGGTGTCAACGCTGTTGGCCTTCAGCCAGTCGCTGGCTTTGACATTGTCTTTACCTGCCGCTTTGTAGGCGGCGGCCAGAGCCTGAATGGAGGCGTAGGCGTAGAGCGTATACCCTTCTGGCTCAAAACCGCTGGCGCGGAATTTTTCAATCACCGCTTTGCCATCCGCGATGGTGCGCGGGTCATTGCCGAAGGTCATGTACACGCCTTTAGTGAACTGCGGACCGCCGGCGGCAGTCACCAGTTCTTCCGTCACGATGCAGTCGCCGGAGAAGAAAGCCGCATTGACGCCCTGCTCACGCATCTGCCGCACCAGCGGACCCGCCTCCGGATGACAGCCACCGAAATAGACCACATCCGGTTTCACCGCGCCGATTTTGGTGACCAGCGCGTTAAAGTCTTTTTCACCGCGCGACAGCCCCTCATACAGCACCTCTTTGACGCCGCGTTTCTCCAGCGCCGCTTTGGTGGCATCGGCCAGCCCCTGACCGTAGGTGTCTTTGTCGTGGATTACCGCCACTTTCTTCGCTTTCAGCGTATCGAGAATATAGTTCGCGGCGATAGTTCCCTGCTGGTCATCACGCCCGCACATGCGGAACAGGGTTTTCATGCCGCGCTCGGTGATTTGTGGATTGGTTGAACCGGGCGTAATCGCCAGTACGCCCGCCTCGTCATACACCTCTGAGGCTGGCATGGTCGAGGATGAGCAGAAATGGCCCACCACCGCCATCACTTTGTCCTGATCCACCAGCCGGTTGGCAACAGCCACCGCCTGCTTGGGTTCGCAGGCGTCATCGCCCTGCACCAGCACAATTTTTTCACCGTTTATGCCGCCCGCCGCGTTAATGTCCGCCGCGGCCTGGCTGGCGCCCTTCCAGTATTGCGTACCGTACGTAGCATTCGGTCCGGTAAACGGACCGGCCACGCCAATCTTTATGTCAGCCTGCGCGTAGAACGCCATGCTTAAACAACCTGCCATCACCACCTTCAATGGGTGTTTTATGAATTTCAAAGACATGCTTTCAATCCTCAACGGGTCAGGAACGGAGCCATACCACGGCCTGGGAGAAATCAATCTGAAACACTTCGAGAGCAGTGTGGTCAGCGCGACCACGGTTGAAATTTAAGCAAAAAGCTCGCCAGAGAAGACAATCGGTGACAATTTTTTTGCAGCGGCATCGCAGCCGGGCGGAAAACGTGCGATGTGGCCTCCCTGCACCTGATAAACATAGCCAGCCTTTTGCCGCCTACCAGCACCGTGATGGTGCAGAATGCGGTCGATCACAGATTCTTCATCGTGATGAGAGGTTTATCCGCTATGCTCTGGTCAAATCGGTCCAACTTGCTGAAGGAGAATCTATGAATACGCAACGGAACGGATTGACCACCGAACAGGCGCTGGATCAACTGGAGCGTCTGTATGACGACGCGGTTGAAGCGCTGCGCAACGCCATTCGCACGTTCACTGCCAGCGGCACACTGCCGGACGCCGGGCTGCGCCAGCAGGGGCTGTTTGTCTATCCGGAGCTGCGCATCACCTGGCAGGGTGAAGGCCCGCAGCAAAATCGCACCCGCGCCTGGGGACGTTTTACCCACACCGGCCGCTACAGCACCACCATCACGCGCCCGGCGTTGCTGCGTCACTATCTCAGCGAACAGCTGCAGATGATCGAAAAAGAGTACGACGTGCTGATTGAGGTGGGTCCGTCACAGCAGGAAATCCCTTATCCCTATGTGATTGATGGCTCCGACCTGTCGCTGGACCGCTCCATGAGCGCCAGTATTGCGCGCCATTTCCCGACGACCGAGTTGTCGCAGATTGGCGATGAAACCGCTGATGGCCTGTTCAATGCCGACGCGCTGTTCCCGCTGTCGCATTTCGACGCGCTGCGCACCGATTTCTCCCTGGCGCGCCTGCGTCACTACACCGGCACTGCGGTAGAACACTTCCAGCCGTTTGTGCTGTTCACCAACTACACGCGCTACGTCGATGAGTTCGTGCGCTGGGCGATTGAGCAGGTGCAGGATCCCAGCACGCCGTACGACAGTCTCGCCTGCGCCGGCGATGTGGTGATCACGGCGGAAACGCAGGACCCAACGGCGATGATGTCGGATCTGGCGTGGAAAAAGCATCAGATGCCCGCCTGGCATTTAACCTCGCCCAATCGTCGCGGCATCACGCTGGTGAATATTGGCGTCGGTCCGTCGAACGCCAAAACCATCTGCGACCACCTCGCGGTGGTGCGCCCACATGCGTGGCTGATGATTGGTCACTGCGGTGGCCTGCGTGAAAGCCAGAGCATCGGCGATTACGTGCTGGCGCACGCCTATCTGCGTGACGACCACGTGCTGGACAGCGTATTACCACCGGATATCCCGATCCCGAGCATCGCGGAGGTGCAGCGTGCCCTGTACGACGCCACCAAAGCGGTCAGCGGTATGCCCGGCGAAGAGGTGAAGCAGCGCCTGCGTACCGGTACGGTCGTCACCACAGACGACCGCAACTGGGAGCTGCGCTACTCCGCATCTGCGTTACGCTTCAACCTGAGCCGCGCGGTGGCGGTGGATATGGAGAGCGCCACCATTGCCGCACAGGGCTATCGTTTCCGCGTACCGTACGGCACCCTGCTGTGCGTCTCGGATAAACCGCTGCACGGTGAGATCAAGCTGCCCGGCCAGGCCAACCGTTTCTATGAGGGCGCGATCTCGGAACATCTGCAGATTGGCATCTGCGCGGTTGAGCTGCTGCGCGCCGAGGGTGACAAACTGCACTCCAGAAAACTACGTACCTTCAACGAACCGCCCTTCCGCTAAACCCGCTGTTCCGGCCCATGGACGGGCCGGATTTCTGCTGGCAACCTTAAATTTTCAGCACCGCCACTTTTACCAACCATGCCAGTACGGCGAGGAGAGTCGGCAGCATGAGGGTCCAGATCAGCCTGTCATTTAATTGTTCGAACTTTTTATCGATGCGCTTCTCCACCTGACCGATCTCATTCATCAGTTGATTGCACATCAGCCCCTGTTCGGTACGCACGCGTTCCACGTCCGCTCTGGTGGCAAGGTTTTCAAAACGCGCGGTCAGGACCGCGACATCCTGCTGTAACAGCTGGGTGGTATTCGCCAGCTGTTCCACGTGTTGGGTTAATCGTACCATTAGCGGTGCTCCCTGATTTCTTAACGCCAGAAGGCGAGGCGGCAACCGATGCGGCAGCGTGCAAACGGGATAATCCATTATCTTGTCCTTCTTCAGCAACCTTGTGTCATCGCCTCACTCCAACGCTATTTAAGCAGAGCGGCAGCGATTAAACATTCCACGATCCCGCCACTGCAGGCAAAAAATTTGCGCATGGCAGAATTTACGGAAAGACAGTAAACAACAGGCCTGAAAGAGAAAAGTGGCGACGGGCAGGAATTGCGAGACATCACGCAAACAATGATTGCGCGAATGTAACAACTTACACGGAAGCCCGGGCGGGCTTCCGTTACGCAGCATCAGGCACTCAGCCAGCCGAGTTTAATCACAAACAGAATCGACAGAATCACCAGCGCCGCATTGACCTCTTTGGTGCGGCCACTCAGCAGTTTCACCACCGTCCAGGTAATAAAACCAAAGGCGATACCGTTGGCGATCGAGTAAGTCAGCGGCATGGTCAGCGCGGTCACGGTGACCGGTGCCGCCGTGGTGACATCTTTCCAGTCAATTTCTGCCAGACCGGAAGCCATCAGCACCGCGACGAACAGCAGCGCTGGCGCCGTGGCGTAGACCGGCACGCTACCCGCCAGTGGCGAGAAGAACAGGCTGAGCAGGAACAGAATGGCGACCACAATCGCCGTCAGACCGGTACGACCGCCGGCGCTAACGCCCGCAGCGGACTCCACATAGCTGGTGGTGGTTGAGGTACCCAGCAGTGAACCGAACAGCGCAGCGGCGCTATCGGCGATCAGCGCACGGCCCATTTTCGGCACGTTGCCCTGCTCATCGGCCAGACCGGCGCGTTTCGTCACGCCCAGCAGCGTGCCGGTGTTATCAAACACGTCGACAAACAGGAACGCAAAGATCACGCTCACCAGGCCTACGTTGAACGCGCCGGCGATATCCAGCTGCATAAAGGTCGGCGCAATCGACGGCGGCGCAGAAAACACCCCCGCGAACGGCGTCAGGCCAATGCCCATCGAGATAAAGGTAACAACCAGAATGCCGATCAGTACGGCTCCGGTGACGCGACGCGCTTCCAGCACCACAATGATAAAGAAGCCAAGCAGCGCCAGCAGCGGACCCGGTTTAGTCAGGTCGCCCAGACCGACCAGCGTAGCCGGGTTATCCACCACGATGCCCGCCCCTTCCAGCGCAATCAGTGCGAGGAACAAACCAATGCCTGCCGCAATCCCGGCACGCAGCGGCAGCGGAATGCTGGCGATAATCCATTCGCGAATTTTAAAAATCGACAGCGCAAAGAAGATCACCGCCGAGAGGAACACCGCACCCAGCGCGATCTGCCAGGTGTAGCCCATATGCAGCACCACGGTGTAGGTGAAGAAGGCGTTCAGGCCCATGCCCGGTGCCAGCGCGATCGGATAGTTGGCGATCAGGCCCATCAGAATCGAACCGATGGCTGCAGCCAGACAGGTGGCGACAAACACCGAGCCTTTATCCATACCGGTCGCACCCAGGATGCTGGGGTTCACAAACAGGATGTAGGCCATTGCCAGAAAGGTCGTAATACCGGCAATGATTTCGGTGCGCACCGTGGTGTGGTGTGCTTTTAACTTAAAAAGTTTTTCTAACATCATCATCTCTCATCAGCGGAGACGGCCCGCAGGCCTGCTCTCTCTTGCCAAGGCGTTTTCCCGCTATTCCGCGCGTGGTGGCTAAGCTGACGCGGAAAAAGTGAGGAAAATTATTTTTTTATGCCGGCGTTTTGCCACCGCTGGCAGCAGAACGTCGTGTGCTATCCCCTGTCCACATAGCAATTGCTATGCCACTCCCTGACGCAATCGTTTCCGTTTCAGCGTGCCGTTGCGGCTAAGAAAATTCTGAACCAGAACGAGGCGCGATTATGGTGCATTGCACCACCTGCGCGCAAACGTTTTCCCGCCGTGCGCAGCCGGGGGTGAAATATTGCGGTAACGCACGCTTTCACACTCTGCCAGGCGATGGCGCTCACGTTTCTGCTGCGCGTTTCAGCAGCTTAAAAACGCCGGGTTACACTGCGTTTAACCCTTTCGCAACAAAAGAGGCAGTGCAATGAAGCCCGCGATTCTGGTCGTTGATGATGATCGTGCCATCTGCGAATTGCTGCACGATGTGCTGAGCGAACATGTGTTTACCGTTTATAGCTGTCATCAGGGGCGCGACGCCCTGGCGCTACTGGCGCAGCATCCGGAAATCTCCCTGGTGATGCTGGATATGATGCTGCCCGATACCAACGGCCTGCTGGTATTACAGCAGATGCAGCGTCAGCGCCCTGAGCTGCTGGTGATCATGCTGACCGGCATGGGATCGGAAGCCGATATGGTGGTTGGGCTGGAGATGGGCGCCGACGACTATATTGCCAAACCCTTTAATCCCCGCGTGGTGGTGGCGCGGGCCCGTGCGGCGCTGCGGCGCTGCGGGCGACTGGCGCAGCCGGAAACGGTGATTGATGAGGGCTGGCAGTTTAATGGCTGGCGACTGGATGATGTGCGTTGTCAGCTGTTCAATCCACAGCGTGAAAGCGTACCGCTCACCCAGGGCGAATACAGCCTGCTGCGCGCGCTGGTCGGCCACGCGCGTAAGGTCCTGACGCGCGATCAGCTGCTGGAGCTTACCCACAGCGAGAGCCTCGACGTGTTCGATCGCACCATTGATGTGCTGATCATGCGCCTCAGACGCAAAATCGAGGCTAATCCGCATCAGCCGATCCTGATCCGCACCATTCGCGGACTGGGCTATGTTTTTTCCGCCGATGTGATGCGCCCCCCGTCCGCCGCGACGCGCGAAACGCAAATCGCCTGATTCATCCAGCACTGCATCTCGCTCAGTGGCCGGATGCCGTCCAGCGCGTTGGCCGCATGCAGATTAAAGCTGGCGCAGGTATGGGCCAGCTTTAATGTCTGCTGAAGGCTGTAGTTCTGATGGCTGGCGTAGAGCACGCCGGCGCAGAAGGCATCGCCCGCCCCAACGCTGCCGACAATCTCTTCTGCCGCTAAGCACCAGGCGGGCTGCCACAGGCCGTCGCCCGCTGGCTGCTGGCCCCAGGCGCCTTCCGGTGCATGAATCACCACGCGCTGGCGCACACCCTGCGCCAGCAGCCAGCGTGCCGCCGCAGCAAACGCCGCCGGTGACGCCAGCGTGCCACTGCTGCGCAGCTCGATGCCGGTGAGCGCCTGCGCTTCCAGTTCGTTAATCACCAGATAATCGAGCCAGCGCAGTGCCGGCTTCACCAGCGCCTGATACTCGCCGGCGCGCGAAACCAGATCGAGCGAGGTGAGATAGCCGCGCTGCTGCATCTCCGCCAGCAGCCGGGCACTGCGGGTACCGTACTGCGCATCGGGCTGGTCGAGCTTATCCAGTAACAGCAGATAGCCGAGGTGGAAGATGCGGTGCGCGGTGGCGAGGTGAGCGAAGTGCGCCACATCGAGCTGCGCATTGGCCCCGCGCGCATGAAAAAAGGTGCGCTGACCGTCCGGCGCGGTCATCACCTGCGTCATCGCCGTGGCTGCCGCACCGGTGCGCTGTACGTGCTGACGATCCACATGATGTTCATCCAGCAGCTGCAGCAGGTAATCGCCGTCGCTGTCCTCGCCCAGCATCCCCACGGCGGCCAGCGGCAGACCGACCTGCATGCGCGCCAGGGTAAACAGTACATTCAGCGCCGCACCGCCGCTGCATTTCTCGCTGTGGCTAATCTCGGCCAGCCAGCCCTGTTCTGGCCAGTGGCTGATACGCTGCACGTGATCCACCAGCATATTACCCGCCGCCAGAATGCCGTTGCGTGCTGCCATGTCAGGCCCTCCCGGCGCTGCCAAACACCTGCATCTGCTGGGCCACAACGCTGGCGATGTCGCGTTCAACCGCCATTAACAGTTCGGCGAACGAGTCGTAGCGCGCGTCGCGCTGGGTGATTTGCGTTTCAATCGCCCCGAGCGCCGCCTGCGACATACCGGTGTAGAAGTTGATTTTGTGGATGCCGAGGCTGATGGCGCGGCGGAAATCAGCGTCGCTGATGCCGGAACCGCCGTGCAGTACCAGCGGAATGCCGGCCGCTGCGCGAATCGCCGCCAGACGGTCAAAATCAAGCTTTGGCTCGCCTTTGTATTTGCCGTGCGCGTTGCCGATGGCCACTGCGAGGCAGTCGATGCCGGTTGCCTGGACAAATTCCGCCGCCAGCGCCGGGTCGGTGAATTTATTGCTGTCCGCTTCGCCAAACAGCGCGCCCCCCTCATCGCCGCCCACGGCGCCCAGCTCAGCCTCGACCGAAATGCCCAGCGCGTGGCACATCTTCACCACTTCCCGCGTCTGGCGAATGTTCTCGTCATAGCTCAGGGTTGAACCATCGAACATTACCGAGGTGAAGCCGAGGCGAATCGCCTGCATCACCGCATCAAAATGCAGGCCGTGATCGAGGTTGAGCACCACCGGGATGGCGTGCAGCGCCGCTTCGGCACGGATAGCGGCGATCAACGGTTCCAGGCTGACGTATTTAAAATGCACCTCGGCAATGTTGATGATAAACGGCGAACGCTGCTGCTCCGCCGCATGGAACAGCGCGCGCAGAAAGTGGGTATCGAGAACGTTGAACGCGCCGAGCGCGTAACCGTGCTGCTGCGCATGGGCGAGGCCCTGCGCCAGAGAGATCAGTGCCATGGAACACTCCTGTTATGCCAGCCAGCGGTGATATTCGTTACACAGCAGCCAGCGCGGCGCTTCATCCTCATCAATCGGATTAAAGCGCGCCAGCGGGGTAAGAAAGACGTTGTCGTGCTCATCGTCATTGGGCATGGAGACTTCGCCCACCAGCACATCGCCGTAGCCGGTTTCGCCCCAGAAGCTGTGCCAGACACCGGGCAGTAACGTGACGCTCTCGCCGGGTGACAGCCGCAGCTGGGAACCGGCGGCATGGGTCTGGCAGATGCCATCCAGCGTGACCTGTACCGGCGAATCCGCCAGCCGATCGCCGTCGCGATTGTGTAGCGTGACAATCAGGTTGCCACCGCCGCGGTTGATAATGTCTTCCATTTTTTGCGGATGATAATGCATCGGCGTCACCTGCCCTTCGCGCACGTGCATGATCTTCTCCGCATACGGTTTGCCCCACGGTTGTCCGCCGCGTGAACCGTTGCGCAGGGTAAACAGCGTCAGGCCGGTCTGGCTGAAATCATCGGCACCAAAACTGGTGACATCCCAGCCGAGGTGCAGCGCCAGCAGTTCGGCAGCGGCTGAGGTGTCCAGCGCACGCCACTGGCTGAGACCGTAATCGGCCCACGGCGGCAGATGCACATCCTGCCGCAGAAAGAATTCACGGGTCAGTTGCAAAATCGCGTTAACTTCGGAACGTTGCATAGCTGCATCTCCGGCGGGCGTCGCGGCGCGCATGTGCACCGCGACGCCCGTGTGGCTTATTTCACCGTCCAGCCTTTGTAGCTGCTGACATTGTTACGATCGATCAGCGTTACCGGAATCAGCACCGGCTTATCCGGCGCTGGCTTGCCCTGCAGGATGTCATAGCCAATCTCAACCGCTTTGGCCGCCATCACCTGCGGATCCTGGGCTGGTGTCGCGACAAACAGCGAGCCTTTGCGCTTCAGCGCCTCTTCGCCGTCTGGCGATCCATCGACGCCGACGATAAAGAACTCGTTACGCTGCGCCTGTTTCGCCGCCAGATCGGCACCGATAGCGGTAGGATCGTTGATGGCGAACACGGCATCAATCTTCGGATTGGCCGACAGCAGGCCGGTCATCACTTCCAGTCCGCCTTCGCGACTGCCTTTGGCGTTCTGGTTGTAAGAGAGCAGTTTGATGTCCGGGTGGGTTTTCAGCTCATTCATGCAGCCTTCCACGCGGTTCTGCACCGCTGACACCGGTGGTCCGTTGATGATGACCACGTTGCCTTTGGCTTTCAGGCGGTCGGAGATGTATTTACAGGCCATGGCCCCGGCCTGGGTGTTGTCAGAGGTGATGGTGGCATTGGCACCATCCGCGGCCACGTCTACCGCCACCACCACGATGCCGGCATCACGCGCGCGCTTCACCGCCGGCGCGATGCCTTTGGAGTCGGCGGCGTTGAGGATGATCATGTCCACTTTAGCGGCAATGAAGTTGTCAATCTGCGCCACCTGCTGGCCAAGATCATAGCCGCTGGAGACCAGCGTCACGTTGACCTTATCGCCCGCCAGCTGACGCGCCTTGAGCTCCGCCCCTTTGGTGATCTGGACGAAGAACGGGTTAGCCAGATCGCCCACCGTCACGCCGATGGATTTCAGTTCTTTGGCCTGCACAAATGGCGCACTGAACAGCGTCGCGGCCAGCAGTCCGGTGATAATCGGATTAAAACGCATAGTCGATGTTCTCCTGCTTTTTTGGTTTTATGCCCTGATTGCCTTTGCCCTCACCCTGGCCCTCTCCCGCGAGCGGGAACCGTTCTGCATGGTGTTCAGGTGAAGTACGTTAGTTACCTCTTCTCACCGAGCCGCCCCCTCTCCCGCGAGCGAGAGAGGGAACCGTTCTGCATGGTGTTCAGGTGAAGCACGTTAGTTACCTCTTCGCTCCGGACAGCCCCCTCTCCCGCAAGCGGGAGAGGGTTGGGGTGAGGGCCAAAGCCAGCGCCCGCCCCTCACCCCACGTGATGCCGCGTACGGTACTTATCGATCAGCACCGCAATAATGATCACCCCGCCCTTAATCACCAGTTGCCAGAAGTACGACACGCCCATCAGCGTCATGCCGTTGTTCAGCGTGGCGATAATCAGCGCGCCAATCAGCGTGCCGGTAATGGTGCCAATGCCGCCGACAAAGCTGGTACCGCCAAGAATCACCGCGGCGATCGCGTCCAGCTCATAGCCCACGCCGAGGTTGCCGTTAGCGCTGTACAAACGCGATGCGCTCATCAGGCCACCCAGCCCGGACAGCAGGCCGCTCATGGCGTAGACAAACACCAGCACCGCGCCGACTTTAATACCGGTGAGGCGCGCTGCCTGCATGTTGCCGCCCACCGCATAGATGTGCACGCCAAGCGTGGTGCGGCGCAAAATAAACCAGCACAGCGCAATCACCGCAAAGGCAATGATGATCAGCCACGGGATCGGGCCGAGATAACCGTTGCCTATCCACTCAAAGTTGATATCCGAATTGATCACCGTGGTGCCGTTAGCCAGCAGATAGGCCGCCCCGCGCAGCGCGGTATAGGTGCCCAGCGTGACGATAAACGGCGGCAGGCCAGCCCAGGCGACCAGAATGCCGTTGAACAGCCCCATGATCAGCCCGGCTCCGAGCGCGGCCGGGATGGTCAGCCCGGCAAACGCCGGATCGAGCGACACCACCATCGCCACCACCGCCGTGGTACCCAGCATTGAGCCAACCGACAGGTCAATGCCGCCGGTGAGAATGACAAACGTCATGCCCGCCGCCAGCACAATGTTGATGGAGGCCTGACGCGTGATATTCAGCAGGTTAGCTTCGGTAAAAAAGTTCGGGGCGACAAAGCCAAATACCGCCACGATCAGGATCAGAATCGGCAAGATACCCACGGTTTGCAGCAGGTCACTCATCAACGCACGTTTTAGCGTTGGACTTTTTACGCGTGCGGTTTCACTGGTCATTCCCGTCTCCTCAGGCCTGGACCGGCTGCGCGCCGGTGGCCAGTGTCATTATGTTTTCCTGGCTAATCTGCTCGCCGCTCAGCTCGCCAGCGATGGTGCCTTCGCGCATCACGTATACGCGGTCGCTCATGCCTACCACTTCCGGCAGCTCGCTGGAGATCATCAAAATCGCCACGCCCTGCTGCGCCATCTGGTTCATCATGCGGTAAATTTCACTCTTGGCGCCGACATCCACGCCGCGCGTCGGCTCATCCAGAATCAGAATGCGCGGCGCTATCGATACCCAGCGCGAAATCAGCAGCTTCTGCTGGTTGCCGCCGGATAAGCCGCCGGCGCGCACCTGGGCGTGCGGCACGCGGATATTCAGCGATTGAATCGCCTCGCTGGCGATCTTCTGCCCTTTGCGCCGGTTAAGCAGGCCGAAGCTGGCATCGCGCTCAAGCGTGGCCATCACGATGTTTTCCTGCGCCGCCAGTTCCAGAAACAGCCCCTGCTCTTTGCGGTTTTCGGTCAGGAAACCGATGCCGCGCGCAATGGCGTCTCGCGGCGAGTGAATCTGTACTTTTTCACCGTCGATCCAGATTTCCCCGCCGGCTGGCTGATGCACACCAAAAATCAGCTGCGCCAGCTCGCTGCGGCCGGCACCGACCAGCCCGGCCAACCCGACAATCTCCCCGGCGCGCACCGCCAGGCTGCAGGGATGCACTTTGCGGTTGTCAGTCAGATGATTTACCGCCAGACGAATTTCGCCGAAGCTAATGGCGCGATCTTTGTTGAACAGATCGCTAAGCGGACGGCCGACCATCATGCGCACCAGTTCGCTGGCGTTCAGCTGTTCGCGCGTCAGGCTGCCGACGTACTGGCCGTCGCGCAGCACGCTGACGCGATCGGAGAGTTCATACACTTCTGCCATGCGGTGGCTGATGTAGATGATCGCCATGCCTTCGCTGCGCAGGCGTTTGATCAGCGCAAACAGCTGTTCGGTTTCGCGATTCGAGAGCGCAGCGGTGGGTTCGTCCATCACCAGGATGCGGCTGTTGCGATGCAGCGCGCGGGCAATTTCCACCTGCTGCTGCTCGGCGATGCTCAGGCGGCTCACCAGATCGGTGGCGCTGAACTGCGCGCCAAGGCGGTTAATCACCTGCTGCGCTTCTTCCGCCATCTGGCGACGCTTCACCAGCCCGCCACGGGAAATTTCACTGCCGAGAAAGATGTTCTCTGCCACCGTCAGATTCGGTGCCAGGTTGATTTCCTGATAAATCAGGGTGATCCCTGCCGCCAGCGCCTCTTTCGGGCCCCGGATGGCGTAGGGTTGACCATCGATAAGAATTTCCCCGCTGCTGGCGGTATACGCGCCGGCCAGAATCTTCATTAAGGTACTTTTACCGGCACCGTTTTCGCCCATCAGCGCGTGCACTTCACCCGGCCAGACGGTCAGGTCGACGCCTTTCAGCGCATAGAAGCTGCCGAAGCGCCGGGTAATTGCCCGCATTTCTAATATCGGTGTCGCCGCCATCTTCAGGCTCCTGCTGCCAGTGGATAGCCGCGAGTTAAGCAACGCCAGATAAATGGAAAATGTCAGACGCCGTTCATATTTGTCATATTGCGCCCCGGCCGCGCTTCTATACTCGCCGGAGTTGAGCGGTAAGGAGCGGCAGCAATGAGTCACAGTCTGCACTGGCACGCCGGCGCGCGCGGGCGCCTGCTGATGTTTAACCTGCTGGTGGTGAGCGTTACGCTGGCGGTGAGCCTGGTGGCTATTTTCGGTTTTCGCCACGCCGGTCACATTCAGGAGCAGGCACAGGCACAAACGCTGGCCGATATGAACGGCAGCCTGGCGCTGGCGCGTGATACGGCCAATGTTGCCATCGCCGCGGTGCGGCTGGCGCAGGTGGTGGGCGCGCTCGAATACCAGAGCGAGTCGGCGCGTCTGCAACAGACCCAGCAGGCGCTGCAGCAGTCGCTGAGTCAGCTGGCCAGCGCGCCGCTGGCCGCACAGCAGCCGGCGCTGCTGGCACGCATCCGCGAGCGCAGCCAGATGCTGGAGCAAAGCATCAGCCAGCTGCTGCTGGAGGGGCATCAGCGCCATTTACAGCGTAACGTGATGCTCAGCGGCCTGTGGCAGGCGCAGCTGCTGCTCAACCGTATCGACCTGCTGGCCAGCGACGGTGCGTTTCTGCCGCTGCGCCAGCAGACGGCCGCGCTGTTAACCGTGGCAATTCAGTCCGCCACGCCGCAAGCCGCAGTGCAACAGCTCAACAGCGTGCTGCCGATCTGGTCTGCGCTGCCGCTGCAGGGCGTGCTGGCGATGCAGCGCGCGCGGCTGGTCAGCACCAGCCAGCAGCTGCTGCCGGTGGCCGGTCAGCTGGAACAGAGTGACATCGCCATCGCCTACGCCACCTATCGCATCAAGGCGCTGGTGGCGATGCTCAACGAAGACATCACCCACTACGTTCAGCTGGTGGCGCAGCAGAGCGATGCGCGCAGCGCCACCGCCCATCAGGAACTGGATTCAATCATCGGTTTCATCGGTCTGTTTATGTTACTGGCGCTGCTGATTACCGGTTACGCCGGTTACTACATCTACCGCAATCTCGGTTCCAGCCTTACCGCCATCGCGCACGCCATGACGCGGCTGGCGCAGGGGGAGAAAAGCGTCAGCGTGCCCGGCCTGGCACGGCGCGATGAGCTGGGCGATCTGGCGCGCGCCTTTAACGTGTTCGCGCGCAACACCGCTTCGCTGGCCCACACCTCGCAGCTACTGAAAGAGAAAAGCAACCAGCTGGAATCGACCTTCCTCGCCATGCGCGACGGCTTCGCGCTGTTTGATAACAGCGGTCAGCTGGTGGTGTGGAACGCGCAGTACGCCGAACTGCTGGGCTTCGCGCCGCGCGAGCTGCATCGCGGCATGCACTATCAGCGTTTGCTTGATCGCGTCGA
This sequence comes from Pantoea sp. Morm, assembly GCF_016643525.1. NCBI lineage: Bacteria > Pseudomonadati > Pseudomonadota > Gammaproteobacteria > Enterobacterales > Erwiniaceae > Pantoea > Pantoea sp. Morm. The sequence goes on from NZ_VOQX01000044.1 coordinate 30,262, forward strand.
TGTGCAGCTCAGCAGCCTGCATGACGCGCAGGAAGTCAGGTTGCCGGATGGCCGCACGCTGGAACTGCGCTTCAGCCCGGTGCCGCGGCGCGGCATGGTCAACACGGTGCTGGAGCGCACCTCACGTAAGGCGCTGGAAGCGGCGCTGCTGCACAGCCAGAAGATGAAAGCGGTCGGTCAGCTGACCGGCGGCCTGGCGCACGATTTCAATAATTTGCTGGCGGTGATCATCGGCAGCCTGGCGCTGACCGTCGATCAGCTGCCGCCCGGCACGCTGGCCAGCCGCATTGAGCGCGCGCGGCTGGCCGCCGATCGTGCCGCTCAGCTGACGCAGCGTCTGCTGGCCTTCTCACGCAAACAGGCACTTTATCCGCGTGCCGTTGCAGTGGTGGAGCTGGTGGAAAATCTGCAGTCGCTGCTGCAGCACTCCCTGCTGCCCGGCCAGCATCTGGTGGTAGATGCGCAGCGCCCCGGCTGGCCGGCGTGGATTGATGCCGGCCAGCTGGAGAACGCCCTGATGAATCTGGTGGTGAACGCGCGCGATGCCATGGAGCGCCAGAGCGGCGAAATTCGCCTGCGCATCTGGAATCAGCGGATTCAGGAGGCCGATGGCAAGCGCGACCGCGTCACCATTGAAGTGATTGACCACGGCTGCGGCATGTCCGCCGAGGTGCGGGAACAGGTGTTTGAACCCTTCTTTACCACCAAAGCCACCGGCAGCGGCAGCGGGCTGGGGCTGTCGATGGTGTACGGATTTGTGCGCCAGTCCGGCGGACAGATCGAACTGGAGACCGCGCCGGGCCAGGGCACCACGGTGCGTCTGCTGCTGCCGCGCGCGCCGGAAGCCGCGCAGCAGCTGGTGAGCGCGCCGGTGCTGACGCCGCGTGCCAGCCGCGATCGCCTGATACTGGTGCTGGATGACGAGCCGGCGGTGCGCCAGACGCTGTGCGAACATCTGCATCAGCTGGGTTATCTGACGCTGGAGTGTGCTGACGGCGAGAGCGCGCTGACGCTGCTGCGCCAGACGCCGGATATCGATCTGCTGATCAGTGACCTGATGCTGCCGGGCGCCCTGAACGGTGCGGATGTGATTCGTCAGGCGCAGCAGCAGTGGCCACAGCTGGCCACCCTGCTGATCAGCGGTCAGGATCTGCGCCAGACGCCGGTGACGCTGCCGCTGTGTGAACGGCTGGCGAAACCCTGGCAGCAGGCGCAGCTGGTGCAGGCGCTGGAACGCGCCTGGCAGCGCAGCGAACGGCTCAGTCGCGCGCGGCAGGCTGCCACAGCGGCACCCCTTTCCCGGTGATGTAGCGTTTACGCAACCGGCTGGAGATGGCGTCCATCACCATCACCACCACCACCAGAATCACGGTGAGAAACATCACTACATCCCAGTTCCACAGGCGCATGTTTTCGGCGTAGACCAGCCCGACGCCACCGGCGCCGACAAAGCCCAGCACCGCCGCCGAGCGGGTGTTGGACTCAATCTGATACAGACTCAGCGCGAGAAAGGTGGGAAACGATTGGGTAAAAATGCCGTAACGGTGTTTTTGCAGGCTGTTGGCCCCCACTGCGCTCAGGCCGCGACTGGGTGAGCGTTCAACCGCTTCATGCCCTTCGGCATACAGCTTGCCCAGCAGGCCGATGTCCTGCATCACAATCGCCAGCACCCCGGCCAGCGGCCCCATGCCTACCGCCCGCACGAAGATCAATCCCCAGATGGCCATGTCGATGCCGCGCAGCACATCCAGCAGCCGGCGCACCAGCAGTGATATCGGCCGCGTCAGCGGATCGTGCATCACATTGCGCGCCGCCAGAAAGGAGACCGGCAGCGCGATGACGGTGGCGGTGAGCGTGCCGGCAAACACGATAGCCAGCGTGATGCCGACCTGCGAGAAATAGTAGCCAAACGGCCAGTTGACGAAATCCTGCCAGACGAACATGCGCAGGAAATAGCATCCGAGCTGCTGGCAGCCGATGACAAAGCGCTGCCAGTCGATGCCGAACACGCTGAAGAAGAACAGATAGTAGAGCACCAGCGCCAGCGCAATCAGCGCGATGCGCCGCAGATAACGGTTTTGCGCGGCAAACAGTGCAGCGTGCTGCTGTTTCAGTTTCGCCACGTCGGGCGCTAAGGCGATCATTTTACGTCTCCTTCAACTACACGGCGGCGCAGCCAGCCGGATAGCGTATCCAGCAGCGATACCACCACGATGATCAGCAGCAGCGTCATGCTGACCTGATCGTAGCGATCCAGTTTGATGTTGGTCATCAGCTCCTGACCGATGCCACCCGCGCCCACCAGCCCGAGGATGGTGGAGGAGCGGAAGTTAATTTCCAGCCGCATAAAGCTGTAGGAGAGAAAGGTCGGTTTCACCTGCGGCCAGAAGGCGAAGCGCATACGCTGCAGCTTGCTGGCACCACAGGCGGCGAGACCGCGCACCGGTTTATCGGAGGCGCTCTCAATTGATTCGTAGAACAGTTTGGTCAGACTGCCGATGGTGTGCAGCGCCAGCGCCAGAAAGCCGGGGATGGCACCGATGCCGAACGCCATCACGAACATGACCGCCCACGCCAGCTCCGGCATGGTGCGCAGGAAGGCAACAAAGGCGCGAATCGCCATGCGCAGGCTGCGCGGCGTCTGGGTGTTATCAGCGGCGAAAAACGCCAGCACGGCGGCGATCAGTACCGCAATCAGGGTGGAGGACAGCGCCAGCTGCAGGGTTTCCCAGATCAGCGGCAGCTGAAAGTGCAGGCGATAGCCCCAGTAAGCCAGCGAACCCTCGGTTTTGACGTCCGCGAACAGCAGCGGCAGGTGCAGCACCGGCAGCGTCGCGCCGATGTAGTCAAAGAAGTGAGGCAGCGATTGCCAGACCGTGACCAGGTTGAATTCCGCCACGTTGCCGGCCGCGAGATAGAGCGCCACCAGCAGCAGCGACCACAGCAGCGTGTCGCGCTTTTGCTGGCGGCGAATACGTTGGTAGTAGTGTTCGAAATCGGTCAAGGGAGAGATCCTTTGTTGATGGCGAGGGATTGCCCTCACCCTAACCCTCTCCCGCCAGCGGGAGAGGGAATTGTCCGGCAGAATGATGCAGGCTCGTGCGGCCCCCTTTCCTGCCAGCGGTGAGGGCATTGTCCGGTAGCACGTGCGGCCCCCTCTCCCCCCGGGAGAGGGCTGGGGTGAGGGAAATACCGCACGGAACCACCCGCTCGTTACCCGCGAGCACCCTTCATCAGGTCGCGCTTCATATCGATGATATTCTGGTAATCCGCGACGCTGGCGGCGCCGATGTGCTGGGCGCCGCCCACCGCTTTAACAAAGCAGCTGTGATCTTCTTTATCCAGCTTTTTGATCGCGGCCACCACTTTCGCTTTGAAGTCAGCGGGCAGGTTATTACTCACCAGAATCGGGCCGTTAGGAATCAGCGGCGACTGCCAGATGATGCGGATCTGCTTCATCAGATCCGGGTGATCCATACGAATCAGACGACCAAAGGCCCCCGAGGTATAACCACTGTTGTAATCGCCAATCAGCGACGTCCAGGTCACCGCGCCGTCGAACTGGCCATTCAGCACGCCGAGGATGTCCTGCTCGTGGCCACCGGAAAACGTCACGCTGGAGAAGGTATTGTTGTACTTATCATCCACCGTACCGCCAAACTCTTTCTTAAAGGCCTGATTGGGCATCAGGAAGCCGGAGGTGGAATCCGGATCGGCCATGCCAAACGATTTACCTTTCAGATCTTCCAGCTTCTTATACGGGCTGTCGGCTTTGACGATCACCACCGAGTGGTAGCCTTTCGAGCCATCTTTGTCATCCACCACGATACCGACGATATCCACGGCCTTCGGGTTTTGCAGATAGACCGAGGCGTAAGATGCCGGCGACATGCTCAGCACCATATCGATCTTGTTGCCCAGCAGCCCCTGAATCACGCCGGCATAGTCAGACGAGTTGCGCAGTTGCGTATCCACGCCCAGTTCTTTGTCGAAGAAGGTTTTCACACACTGGTTATCGCCAATCTGCTGGGTGGCGTTCTGCCCGCCCAGAATTCCCAGGTTCAGCTGTTTCGGTGCATCCGCTGCGTTAACGCCAAAAGCCATCAGAGCGCCTGTCAGTAAAGCTAAAGCAGTCAGTTTCATTGTGAGATTTTCTCTTGCCGTGGGAGTTAGTGGAGCTGGTTAATTTCGTCGCCGTACAGCGCATGCAGCAGGCTGTCGGTCAACTGAGCGGGATGGCCGTCAAACAGCACTTTGCCGCGCTGGATGCCGATCACCCGGGTGCAATACTGCTGCACCAGTTCAATCGAGTGCAGGTTGACCATCACGCTGATGCCCTGCTCGCTCACCTGGCGCAGCACATCCATGATGCGTTTGGTATTTTTGGGATCGAGCGACGCCACCGGCTCGTCGGCCAGCAGGATTTTCGGGCGCTGCATCAGCGCGCGGCAGATGGCGACGCGCTGCATCTGGCCGCCGGACAGATTCTCCGCCCGCTGCAGCGCCTGCGGCAGCATGTTCATCCACTGCAGCAGTTCAATGGCCTGCGCACGGTCGGTGTCGGAGAAGATTTTGAAAAAGGATTTCAGCGTTGAGGTCTGGCTGAGCCGGCCCAGCAGCACGTTGGTCAGCACGTCGAGGCGCGGCACCAGGCAGAAGTCCTGAAAGATCATGCCGCACTCGCTGCGCCATTCGCGCATCTGCCGGCTGTTGAGCGTCACCACATCGCGGTCCGCCTCGCCGTGACGCATGCTGAGAATCGCGCCTTCGCTGCTGGCTATGGTGCCGTTCAGCATATGCAGCAGGGTCGATTTGCCTGCGCCCGAGCGGCCGATTACCGCCACCAGCTCGCCCGCATGCAGATCGAAACTGACATCATCCAGCACGCGGTTATCACCGAAGGCTTTGCACAGCCCCTGCACCGACAGCACCTTGTCGCCATGGCGCTGGGCAGGATGTGCATTGTCGACGACGGTTTTAAGTAGTGCCTGTGCCATGTTGCGCTCCATCTCTTCTGAGGTGTTGATTGCCCGTTATTACGGACACTGGCGATGAAGGTCTGATGACAGAACCATGATTAAACGGTGACAGCGTCGCGCAAACCGACAGCAATCTGCTGGCCATCGAACGGTACGCTGACATTTTCCGGTAACCCATTGTCCAGCAACCAGTTATCCATCTCATGTGACAGGTGCACCAGCCATGCCTGGCGCGGAGCCAGCCGGGCCACGATGTCCAGTGCGCGGGTGACGTCGTTGTGATTACCCACCGCGGCGCGCGGCGCATCGTTGCAGTCGATCACCAGCTGATCGAGTGGCTGGCCCTGCAGGAAATCGGCGGTGTCCGGTGGCAAACCACAGGTGTCGCACAGCCACGCCAGCCGCGTGCCATGCCAGTCGAACAGGTAGCCGTAAGTCAGCCGCGAATGCTGCAGTGGCAGCGCCGTCACCTGCAGGCTGCCGAAGCTGTGCGCGACAAAAGGCGTCAGCGCCGGGCGAAACGCCAGCAGGCCGGGATGCTTAAACAGATCGTCGCAGCCCTTTTCATCCGGTGGCGCCCACACCGGAATCGGCGCGCCGCGGCCCCAGCGCAGACTGAACAGGCCGGCCACGTGATCCATGTGGAAATGCGTCAGCAGAATGCGGCTCAGCTCACCGGGCTGGAAGCGCTGATGCAGATCGGGCAGACCGGCATCGAGCAGGATGCGCTCACGACCGGTGTCGATCAGTGCGCTGGTGGTGTGACGCGCATAGCGTGGCTGCTGCCGGGCGCGTTCACAGGCGCGACAGTCGCAGCCGAACAGCGGCGCGGCCTGCACGCCGCCCGTACCGAGAAAGGTCAGATTCATGGCGGATGCTCCAGTAACTGGCGCAGCTGATGGAGCGTGTCGATCAGCGCGCCGTCGTTGTTGAGCGCGTGGCAGTGGGCAGGCAGCGGTTCTGCCGCACGCGCCAGCCGTCGCTGAATGTCGGCTTCACTTTCGCGCCCGCGCTGGCGCAGCCGTGCCGCCAGCACGGCCGGCGAGACCTGCAGTACCAGCGGCAGCAGCTGCCCGCCGTAGTGCTGGCGCACGACTGGCAGATGCAGACGTGAACCGTTGACCAGCACGTTAAGACCGCGCGCCAGCCAGTGGTCAATCTCCTCGCCGAGCGCGTAGCTCAGGCCGTGTGCGCGCCAGCTGATGGCGAACAGGCCGAGCGCTTCACGCCGGCGGAATTCGGCTTCGCTCAGCGCCACGTGGTTTTCACCGCCGGCATCGGCCGGCCGCGTGATATAGCGATGGGCGATCACCAGCTTGTCCGGCGGCGCCTCGCGCAGCGCGTTCAGCAGGCTGTCTTTACCCGAGCCTGAGGGCCCGGTCAGCCAGATGAGGCGCGCCATCAGAACACCAGCCTGCCCTGTGACCAGACGTGGCGAATGTGCACATGACCGTGATCGGTGTGTGCCAGCACCAGGTCGGCGCGCAGCCCTTCCGCAATCGTGCCGCGATCGTGCAGGCCAATCGCCTGTGCCGGGTTGCGCGTGACCAGCGCCGCCGCCTGCGGTAGCGTCAGCGCATTACGCTCGTCGGCCACCAGGCGGAATACCGCATCCAGCAGGCTGGCCGGATAGTAATCCGACGAGAGGATGTCCAGCAGGCCGTGGCTGGCCAGCTGCCACGCCGCGACATTGCCGGAGTGCGATCCGCCGCGCACAATGTTGGGCGCGCCCATCAGCACCCGCATGCCGCAGTCGCGCGAGGCGCGAGCCGCTTCCAGCGTGGTGGGAAACTCGGCAATGGCGCTGCCCACCGCGTGTGACTCCGCGACGTGCGCCGCCGTGGCATCATCGTGGCTTGCAACCGGAATACCGCGCGCCTGGCACAGGCCAGCGATGGCGTTGCGGTTCGGCGTGGAGAATTCGGCAGCCAGCGCCAGCTGTTCGCGCTCAAACTGATCCATCTGCTCATCGTTGAGCTGATATTTGCCCTGATAGTAGGTGCGGTACATCTCCAGCGATGCATACTGGCGCTGGCCGGGTGAATGATCCATCAGCGACACCAGCGACAGCTCCGGGGTGCTCATCAGCGCTTCAAACAGCGGCAGCGTGGTGTGGTGCGGCAGCTCACAGCGCAGGTGCAGCTGGTGGTCGGCGCGGTTGATGCCCTTGCGGTTGCTGTCCTGAATCGCCGTAATCATTTTGCTCAGGTTTTCGAGGCGATGACCGCCGTCGCGCACGTCACCGACGCCGATGGCGTCCAGCACCGTGGTGATGCCGCTGGCGACCATCAGTGCATCGTGGCTACTCATCGCCGAATGCGCTGGCCAGTCGACTTTGGGCCGTGGCGTAAAGAATTTATCGAGGTTGTCGGTATGCAGCTCGACCAGCCCCGGCAGCAAAAACGCGTTCCCGCCGTCCAGCGCGCCTGGCTGCTGACTGCCGCTGTCGCTGAAGCTGGCGATCCGGTCGCCGCGCATCTCCAGCGATCCGCTGACGACCTCATTTTCCAGCACCAGCCGGACATTATTCACGATCATGCCTGTTCTCCTGTGTGCAGCGGCTGCATGACGTGCAGGCGGTCGGCCACCCGGGCGCGCACCGCTTCGTCATGGAAAATACCTACGATAGCGGCGCCGCGGGCGCGCGCCTGTTCAATCAGCTCCACCACCGCCGCGCTGTTAGCGCTGTCGAGTGACGCCGTGGGTTCATCCAGCAGCAGCACCGGATAGTCAGCGATAAAGCCGCGTGCGATGTTGACGCGCTGCTGTTCCCCGCCGGAGAAGGTCGAGGGGGCCAGCGACCACAGGCGCTGCGGCACGTTAAGACGCGTCAGCAGTTCGCGGGCGCGCTGTTCACAGCGGGCGCGTTCGACGCCGCGCTCCAGCAGCGGCTGCATGACGATCTCCAGCGTCGGTACGCGCGGAATCACGCGCAGAAACTGGCTGACCCAGCCGACGGTGTCACGGCGGATCGCCAGCATCTGACGCGCCGGTGCCTGTGCCAGATCGACCCACTGGCCGTGATGCTGCAGCCAGATGTGGCCACTGTTGGCCTGATAGTTACCGTATAGCGCACGCAGCAGCGTGGATTTACCGCTGCCGGAGCGCCCGTGCAACACCACGCATTCGCCGGCGGCCACTTCAAGGCTGGCGTGCTGCAGCACCGGCAGCTCGGCGCTGTTCTGGTTGTGCAGCACAAAGGTTTTGCTGAGATTCTCTACGCGCAAAATGGGTTGCATGTTGATGTCCTGATAATGATTCGTGCAGCCGCACGTAACCGTAGCGGCGCGATTTATCGCGCATTTAACAGCAACGCTCGCTGTTCAACTGGGCGCAATAAATTGCGCCGCTACGATTGGTGCACACCTCATGAGTAGGGCGCATTAATGCGCACCGCCAGCGTGTTCTATGCCAGCACCGATGAAACCAGCAGCTGGGTGTACGGATGGTGCGGATCGTCGAGCACCCGGTCGGTGAGTCCGCTCTCCACCACTTTGCCCTGCTTCATTACCAGCAGGCGGTGCGCCAGCAAACGCGCGACGCCGAGATCGTGGGTGACGATAATCACCGCCAGATTCAGTTCGCGTACCAGCGTGCGCAGCAGATCCAGCAGGCGCGCCTGCACCGAGACATCCAGCCCGCCGGTCGGCTCATCCATAAACACCAGCGTCGGCTGCGTCACCAGGTTGCGCGCAATCTGCAAACGCTGCTGCATGCCGCCAGAAAAGGTGGTGGGCAGATCGTCGATGCGGTTGGCCGGAATTTCGACGTCCTGCAGCCAGCGCAGCGCCTCGTTGCGGATGTCGCCGTAATGACGCTGTCCAATCGCCATCAGACGCTCACCAATATTGCCGCCCGCCGTCACCTGCGGACGCAGGCCATCCAGCGGATGCTGATGCACCACGCCCCACTCGGTGCGCAGTAACCGCCGGCGCTCGCTCTCGCTGAGCTGATACAGATCGCGGCCGCGATAAAGAATGTTGCCCTGCTGGGGCACCAGACGCGCCGACAGGCTGCGCAGCAGCGTGGTTTTCCCCGAGCCGGATTCACCGACAATTCCCAGCACTTCTCCGGGATAGAGCGCAAAACTGACGTCTTCAAAACCTTTGCCCGGCGCGTAGAGGTGCGTCAGGTTATTGACCGCGAGCAGCGGCTGTTCACTGTGCATGCTGTTGTTCCTGCTGCTGGTGGCAAAAATCGGTATCGGAGCAGACAAACATGCGCGTACCGGCATCATCCATCACCACTTCGTCGAGATAGCTGTGGCGCGAACCGCACAGCGCACAGGGTTGTTCCCAGCTCTGCACGCTGAACGGGTGATCGTCGAAATCAAGACTTTCCACTTTGGTGTAGGGCGGCAGCGCATAAATGCGTTTTTCACGTCCGGCACCAAACAGCTGCAGCGCCGGCATCATGTGCATCTTCGGGTTGTCGAATTTGGGAATCGGCGACGGATCCATCACGTAGCGATCGTTAACCTTCACCGGATAGGCATAGGTGGTGGCGATATGGCCGTAGCGGGCGATATCTTCATACAGCTTGACCTGCATGATGCCGTACTCCTCCAGCGCGTGCATGGTGCGGGTTTCGGTCTCACGCGGCTCAATAAAGCGCAGCGGCTCCGGGATCGGCACCTGGAAAATCAGCACCTGATCCTCTTCAAGCGGCGTCTCCGGAATGCGGTGCCGCGTCTGGATCAGCGTGGCGTCCTTAGTGGCTTCGGTGGTTGCCGCCCCGCTGACGCGCTGGAAGAAGCGCCGGATAGAGACCGCGTTGGTGGTGTCATCCGCGCCCTGATCGATCACTTTCAGCACGTCGCTGTCGCCAATAATGCTGGCAGTGATTTGAATGCCGCCGGTGCCCCAGCCATACGGCATCGGCATTTCGCGGCCGGCAAACGGCACCTGATAGCCGGGGATCGCGACCGCTTTCAGAATGGCGCGGCGGATGGTGCGTTTAGTCTGCTCATCCAGGTAGCCGTTGTTGTAGCCGGTTAACTCACTCATCATTCTGCTCCTGATGCTGTTGGCGCAGCCGCTGCAGCAGCTCCAGTTCCGCCTGGAAATCCACGTAGTGCGGCAGTTTCAGGTGCGAGACAAAGCCGGCGGCTTCGACGTTATCGGCGTGCGACAGCACGAACTCTTCGTCCTGTGCCGGCCCGGCAATGCGCTCCTGATACTCGGGTGCCTGCAGCGCACGATCCACCAGCGCCATCGCCATCGCCTTACGCTCTGCGCGTCCGAACACCAGACCATAGCCGCGGGTAAAGTGTGGCGCGCTGTCGCCCTGGGTGGTGAAGCCGTTGACCATTTCGCATTCGGTCAGCAGGATCTCGCCAATTTCAATCTCAAAACCCAGCTCTTCGGGGCAGATCGACACGCTGAGATAGCCGGTGCGGATTTCACCGGCAAACGGATGGTTGCGGCCATAGCCGCGCTGGGTCGAATAGCCAAGCGCCAGTAGAAACCCCTCGTCGCCGCGCACCAGCTGCTGTAAGCGGGCGGCGCGTGACGCCGGATAACCGGGCGGCTGGCGCGTGATGTCGCACGGCTCGCTGCCGTCATCCTCTTCACGCGCTGCCAGCCCTTCACGCGTCATCATGCTGAACACATGCGGGCAACGCTGCGCCAGCGCCTGATCGTCACGCGCGGCGGCCGGCGTTTCGCCGTTGGCCAGCAGGGTAAAATCCAGCAGGCGGTGGCTGTAGTCATAGGTCGGGCCCAGCACCTGGCCACCGGGCAGATCTTTGTAAACTGCCGAGATGCGGCGCTCGATGCGCATTTCCGCGGTTTCCAGCGCCAGGCTGTCCGCGAGGCGCGGCAGCGTGGTGCGGTAGGCGCGCAGCAGGAAAATCGCCTCGACCAAATCGCCACTGGCCTGTTTGATGGCTAAGGCCGCCAGCTGTGTGTCAAAGATGCCGCCTTCGGTCATCACCCGGTCCACCGCCAGCCCCAGCTGTTGCGCCACCTGATCGCAGCCCAGCTCCGCCACGCTGCGATCGCCACGGCGCAGATCGGCCTGCAGCTGATGGGCGCTGGCAATCGCCTTTTCGCCCCCTTTCACGGCTACATACATCAGCACACCTCCACATCGGTGGTGCGTGGCAGCGCCATCATCGCTTCCCCGCAGGTGAAAATCAGATCCACCCCCTGCGGGAAGGGATGCGGGCGCTCACGCAGGTAGGTCAGAATGGCGGTCGGCAGCTGCGGCGCGATGGCGCGCGGCTCACGCAGGCCGGGCCCGGAGAGGCGCAGCGTCAGCCCGCCGTTGAGCGAAGGCACTTCGACAATCAGCGTGGTGCTCTTCTCAGGGGACAGATTGTCACCGGCGGCGAAGCAGGCGGGATCGGGATTGGCCGCCGCGTGGGTCAGCGCAAACGGGGCATCCCGCTCATCGACAATCGGTACGCCGGTGTGAAAGCGCAGGTTGCTGCGCAGGATATCGCTGTCCACGCGGCGATCCAGCCATAGCGCGCTCTCCTGATCGACCAGCGTC
>NZ_VOQX01000045.1:0-41402 GCF_016643525.1 Pantoea sp. Morm
GGCGGGAGAGGGGGCTGATTGTTCACGGATTTGGATTTCGCGCTGTTCCTCTTCATCGCACCGCACGGTTCCCTCTCCCGCCGGGAGAGGGTTAGGGTGAGGGCCCAGCGCACAGCGCACAACGCACAACGCACAACGCACAACGCACAACGCACAACCCACAACCCACAACCCTCACTACGCCACGCCCAGCACCTGACGCGCTTCGCGCGCTACATTCGCCATCTCGTCGCTCAGCTCCAGCAGCTCTGGTTCAAGCGCTGCGATGTCGCTCTCCTGGTGCAGACTCTTCTCCAGCTGCTGACACAGCTGTTTCAGCCGCGGCACGCCGCTGTAGCTGGCGCTGCCGTGCAGCTTGTGGATAATCTCGCGCAGCCCATCGACGTCATTCTGCGCCATACACTGCGCCACGCGCTGCTCCACTTCCGGCAGAAAATCCAGCAGCATCTGCAGCAGATCGCGCGCCAGCTCGGCTTTATTCGCCGCCTGACGCAATGCCAGCGCCCAGTCAAGTGAGGGTGCGATCGCCGGTTGTCGCACCGCGCTCGCCACGCTGCCCGGCGCATAGCGCTGCAGCAGCTGCTTCAGCTTGTCCTCATCAATCGGCTTGGCGAGATAGTCATTCATGCCGGCGGCGATCAACTGCTCACGTTCGCCATCCAGCGCATGCGCCGTGACCGCGACAATCGGCGTGCTGGCGTGCTGTGGCAGGCTGCGGATGATCTCGCTGGCGCGGATGCCGTCGATGTCCGGCATCTGAATATCCATCAGAATCACGTCCAGCCGCTGCTGCCGCGCCTGGTGAATCGCCTGACTGGCGTTGTCGCACAGAATGATGTTCTGGACCTGCTCCTCCAGCAATGCGCCGATCAGCTTCAGGTTGGCCGGATTATCATCCACCGCCATCACCGTCAGCGGCTGTCTTACGCCGCGCGGGGCGGCGTCGCTGTGACGCATGTTGAGATCGAGCAGCATCGGCAGCAATCGCGTCAGCGACACCGGTTTGGCAATGCAGCCGGCGATACCGCGCGCGCGCAAATCGTCAGCGAACAGCATCATTTCGCTTGGCAGCGCCAGCAGCACGGAGTCGGCGTGTGCGCGCAGGCGGGCAATCAGCGCATCGGACAGCGTAGCCGGATGCGGATCGCTGACCGGCAGCCCCATCAGCAGCAGCGGGAAATGGGCGTCGGGCAGATCGTCAAGGCTGGCAAAGTGCTGCACCTGCAGAGGCGTAATGCTCAGCATCTCCTGAACCGCTTTCGCCACCGCCGGATGGGGTTCGATATAAGCCAGCGGCGTGGCGTGCAGATCGTCCAGCATGCGTGGAATCGCCGGTGCGTTAGGATTGAGATCCAGATGTACTTGTACCCAGAAGGTGGAGCCCTGATTCTGCCGGCTGTGGAAGGCGATCTCACCGCCCATTTCGTGTACCAGTTTCTGCGTAATCACCAGGCCAAGACCGGTACCGCCGTGACGGCGCGAAATACTGGCGTCCGCCTGACGAAATGCCTGGAACAGCTGCGACTGCTGCTGCTCAGAGATACCGATGCCGGTATCGTGCACCTGAATCTCCAGTTCCGCCCGTGTGATGCTGAGATGACGCAGCTCGACGCGCAGATCAATGTGGCCGCGCTCGGTGAATTTGATGGCGTTGCCAATCAGGTTGATCAGAATTTGCTGCAGACGCAGCGGATCGCCAATCACATTATCCGGCACCTGTTTCCCGAGGCACACGGTGATCTCGAGGCCTTTCTCATGCGCGGACGGCGCCAGCAGCACCAGCGTTTCATCCAGCGTGGCGCGCAGCGGGAACGGGATCGACTCCAGCACCAGCTTACCGGCTTCCAGTTTGGAGAAATCGAGCACGTCGTTAATGATGTTGAGCAGGTTATTGGCCGAACGCTCAATGGTGCTCATGTAATCACGCTGGTTGGTGCTCAGCCCGGTTTTCAGCATCTGGCGGGTAAAGCCAATCACGCCATTGAGCGGCGTGCGCAGCTCGTGCGACATATTGGCGAGAAACTCCGACTTGATGCGTGCCGCTTCCTGGGCGCGCTTTTTCGCCAGATCCAGTTCGACGTTCTGAATCTCCAGCTGCTCGAGCGTTTCGCGCAGATCGTAGGTTGCCTGATCGATGTTCTGCTGCATCTCTTCATGGTAGGCAGTGAGCGACATCGCCATGGCGTTGATGCCGTTTTTCAGGATGCTCAGCTCGCCCAGCATGTAGCCATCCACGCGGCTGTCGAGCTGGCCACGCCGGATGCGGTCCACGGTGGTAACCATGTTGCGAATCGGGCCGGTGACGTCGCGCATCAGTCGATAGGCAAACAGCATGGCGATACACAGGCAAAACAGCAGCAGCAGAGTGGCGACAAACACCTCTTTGTACTGCTCCAGCCGCACCGACTGCAGATCCAGCTCAATCGCTACATAACCCAGCGGATTACCTGCCGGCTTGGCGTCTTCACCCGGCAGTTCGTCCACCGAATAGCGTTCAGAGATAATTGGCGTGCGCAGCACCATCAGGTTGCCGTGTCGCTCCACCGACACGCCATCCGCCAGCGTGGAAATATCGGCTTTTTGCAGCAGCGCGAGGTTCTGGTTGTTATTGGAGCTGACGTAAATGTGATTATTGTTGTCGAAAACCGTAATGGCACGGACAATATCGGAATGACGGCGATGCAGCAGGCTGACCAGCTCGCGAATCGCATCACGATTATGCCACGTCATGCCGTACTCGCTCGACACCGCCAGCGGTTCGATAATGTTAGCGCCGGCATCGCGCACCTGGTGCTGCAGTTCGTTGTAGCGGTGCACCACGAAGAAGGTACTGAGCAGCAGGCCAATCATCAGCGTCGGCGCCAGTATCAGAATCATCATTCGCGCCCGCAGGCTGTATTTGGTCATAATTGTGGCCTGGCGACTCCTGGCATTTTATCCCTGTGCAAAAACCGCGTACGGCTGCACACCTAATGAAAACTGAGAATTCACAATACTATGGCGCAATTTTACTCCGCAAAACAGCGCGTGACGACGAAGCAACGTCTCAGCGTCACCATTGACGAGCTCGATCCCTTTGGTCAGGGCGTGGCGCGCCATAACGGTAAAACGCTGTTTGTCAGCGGCGCGCTGCCCGGCGAACAGGCCGAGGTGATCCTGACCGAAGATAAGCGTCAGTTTGCGCGCGGCAAAGCCAAAAAGATTACACAACCGAGCCCGCAGCGCCAGCAACCGCGCTGCATCCATTTCGGCGTGTGCGGCGGCTGCCAGCAGCAGCACGTGTCCGTGGCGCTGCAGCAGGAGAGCAAAGCGCGGGCGCTGGGCCGCATGCTGAGTCAGGAAGCGGCGCTGCCGGTGCAGGTGGATGAGATCATCAGCGCTGCGCCCTGGGGCTATCGCCGGCGCGCGCGTCTCGGTTTGCAGTGGCTGCCGAAGCAGCAGCGCCTGCAGATGGGCTTCCGTCAGGCGGGCAGTAACGATCTGATTGATGTGACGCAATGCCCCGTTTTGGTGCCCGAGCTTGAGGCGCTGCTGCAGCCGCTGCACCACTGTCTCAGCAGCCTGCACGCAGTGAAACGGCTGGGGCATGTGGAACTGGTGCTGGCGGATAACGGTCCGCTAATGGTGCTGCGCCATCTTGATGCGCTCTCCGCTGCGGACCGGACAAAACTGGAACGTTTTTCGCATGAGCACCGGCTAATGATCTGGCTGGCGGACGGCAGTGACGCGCTGCAGGCGCTCGGCGCGGAGCAGCCTTACTACCGCTCGTTTGATTTGCAGCTAACCTTTAGCCCGCAGGATTTCATTCAGGTCAACGATGGCGTGAATCAGCAGATGGTGGCACAGGCGATTGCCTGGCTGGATCTGCAGCCGGACGATCGGGTGCTCGATCTGTTCTGTGGCATGGGCAACTTCACATTGCCGCTAGGAAAGTTCGTACAAAATGCGGTGGGTGTGGAGGGCGTTGCAGCATTAGTGCGCCAGGCAGAGTATAATGCTCAGCTTAACAATCTCAGAAATGTCTGCTTCTTCCAGCATAATTTAGAGGAAGATGTCTCGCGCCAGCCCTGGGCGGCGCAGGGATTTAATAAGGTGTTACTGGATCCGGCGCGTGCCGGGGCCGCGGGCGTGATGTCGCATATCGTTAAACTTGCGCCGCAACGCGTGGTCTATGTTTCCTGTAACCCGACAACACTTGCCCGCGACAGTCAGACATTACTGTCGGCGGGCTACCATCTGGAAAGGGTCGCGATGCTGGATATGTTCCCTCATACCAGCCATCTCGAATCCATGGTGCTGTTTAGCAAAACATAAGCGATGTTTAAGTCGCTGTGGCAGGAGAGGATATGGTTGCGGTTAGAAGTGCGCATTTAAATACGGCCGGGGAATTTGCCCTTGACCAGTGGATCGCCAGCTTGAGTATCAGTAATCCGCAATCCTGCGAACGACTGGCGGAAACATGGCGCTACTGTGAAGCCGAAACGCACGACCATCCTGATCAGGCTCTGCTGCTGTGGCGCGGTATTGAGATGGTGGAAATTCTCACCATGCTCAGTATGGACATCGACAGTCTGCGCGCCGCGCTGCTGTTCCCGCTGGCCAATGCGGGCGTGGTAAGCGAAGAGGATCTGGAGAAGGCCTTTGGCAAAAGCATCGTCTCGCTGGTGCACGGCGTGCGCGATATGGATGCCATCCGCCAGCTGAAAGCCATTCACAACGACTCAATGGCCTCGGAGCAGGTGGATAACGTGCGCCGCATGCTACTGGCGATGGTGGAAGATTTCCGCTGCGTGGTTATCAAGCTGGCAGAACGTATTGCCCACCTGCGCGAGATGAAAGATGCGCCGGAAGATGAGCGCGTGCTGGCGGCGAAAGAGAGCACCAACATTTATGCGCCGCTGGCCAACCGTCTCGGTATCGGCCAGCTCAAATGGGAGCTGGAAGATTACTGCTTCCGCTACCTGCATCCTGACGAATACAAACGCATCGCCAAACTGCTGCACGAACGCCGCATCGATCGTGAACAGTACATTGATAACTTCGTCGATAACCTGCGTAAAGAGATGCAAAAAGAGGGCGTGCGTGCGGAAGTTTACGGCCGTCCCAAGCATATCTACAGCATCTGGCGCAAAATGCAGAAGAAGTCGCTGGCGTTTGATGAGCTGTTCGACGTGCGCGCAGTGCGCATCGTCGCTGAACGTCTGCAGGACTGCTACGGCGCGCTCGGTACCGTCCACACGCTGTATCGTCATCTGCCTAGCGAG
Source organism: Pantoea sp. Morm (assembly GCF_016643525.1). Taxonomy (NCBI): domain Bacteria; kingdom Pseudomonadati; phylum Pseudomonadota; class Gammaproteobacteria; order Enterobacterales; family Erwiniaceae; genus Pantoea; species Pantoea sp. Morm. The sequence continues at coordinate 5,265 of NZ_VOQX01000045.1, forward strand.
TTCGACGATTACGTCGCCAATCCCAAGCCAAACGGCTATCAGTCGATTCATACCGTGGTGCTGGGTCCGCAGGGCAAAACGGTCGAGATTCAGATCCGTACCCGCCAGATGCACGAGGACGCTGAACTGGGCGTCGCGGCACACTGGAAGTACAAAGAAGGGCCGACGGCCAGCAACGCGCGCGGTGCCGCAGGGCACGAAGAGCGCATCGCCTGGCTGCGTAAACTGATTACCTGGCAGGAAGAGATGGCGGATTCCGGCGAGATGCTGGAAGAGGTGCGCAGCCAGGTATTTGATGACCGCGTTTACGTGTTTACGCCGAAGGGCGACGTGGTCGATTTGCCGGCCGGTTCCACGCCGCTCGACTTTGCCTACCACATCCACAGTGATATTGGTCATCGCTGCATCGGCGCCAAAATTGGCGGCCGTATCGTGCCCTTTACCTATCAGCTGCAGATGGGCGATCAGATTGAGGTGATCACCCAGAAGCAGCCTAACCCGAGCCGCGACTGGCTGAACCCCAACCTCGGCTATATCACCACCAGCCGCGGGCGCTCGAAGATTCATGCCTGGTTCCGTAAACAGGATCGCGACAAAAATATCGCGGCCGGCCGGCAGATTCTGGATAGCGAGCTGGGCCAGCTGGATATCAGCATGCGCGAAGCCGAGAAGCTGCTGCTGCCGCGTTATAACGTCAGCTCGCAGGATGAGCTGCTGGCGATGATTGGCGGCGGGGATATCCGTCTTAACCAGATGGTTAACTTCCTGCAGGCGAAGCTCAACAAGCCGAGCGCTGAAGAGGAAGATCGCGAGGCGCTGCGTCAGCTGACGCAGAAATCGCATCAGCCGTCGTCGGCGCGTAAAGAGAGTGGCCGCGTGGTGGTGGAGGGCGTCGGCAATCTGCTGCACCACATTGCGCGCTGCTGCCAGCCGATTCCGGGCGATGATATTGTCGGGTTTATTACCCAGGGGCGCGGCATTTCGATTCACCGCGCCGACTGCGATCAGCTCAGCGAACTGATTTCGCATGCGCCGGAACGGATTGTCGATGCGGTGTGGGGCGAAAGTTACTCCAGCGGTTATTCGCTGGTGGTACGCGTGACGGCCAACGATCGCAGCGGGCTGCTGCGCGACATCACCACCATTCTGGCCAATGAAAAGGTCAACGTGCTGGGCGTGTCCAGCCGCAGCGACACCAAAAAGCAGCTCGCCACCATCGATATGGATATCGAGATTTATAACCAGCAGGTGCTGGGTCGCGTGCTGGCGCGCCTTAATCAGGTGCCGGATATTATCGATGCGCGCCGCTTACATTAAGCCCTGCTGAGACCGGTGCGCAGCAATGCGCACCCGGGCAAAACCGCGTAATTACCCTGCAGGGTCGCCATTAATGGCGGCTTTTTATCTTGTTGTTCCGGGGACTTTCATGACTGCTTTAAACCGCCTGCTCACCATCATGCAAACCCTGCGCGATCCGGTGCGCGGCTGCCCGTGGGATCGCCAGCAGACCTTTGCCTCTATTGCGCCGTACACGCTGGAAGAGACCTATGAAGTTATCGACGCCATCCAGCGCGAAGACTTTGACGATCTGCGCGGCGAACTGGGCGATCTGCTGTTTCAGGTGGTGTTTTACGCCCGCATGGCCGAGGAGCAGCAGCGTTTCAACTTCGATGACATCTGCAACGCCATCAGTGACAAACTGGAGCGTCGCCATCCGCACATCTTCGGCGAAGTCCAGGTCGATTCCACGGCCGAAGTGCTGAAAAACTGGGAGGCGATCAAGCAGCGTGAGCGTGCGGAGAAGTCTCAGCATTCGGTGCTGGACGATATCCCGAAAGCGCTGCCGGCGCTGATGCGCGCCTATAAAATCCAGAAGCGCTGTCACAGCGTAGGCTTCGACTGGGACAGCCTCGGGCCGGTGCTGGATAAAGTGCATGAAGAGATCGACGAAGTGATGCATGAAGCCCAGCAGGCGGTGGTGGACAGCGACAAGCTGGAAGAGGAGATTGGCGATCTGCTGTTCGCTACCGTCAATCTGTCACGCCATCTCGGCAGCAAAGCGGAAACCGCGTTGCAGAAGGCCAATGACAAGTTCGAGCGCCGCTTCCGTCAGGTAGAGAATATTATTCAGGCCCAGGGGCTGAGCATGGAACAGGCTACGCTGGCGCAGATGGAAGCCGCCTGGCAGCAGGTTAAAGCCGGCGAATAACCTTCTTCAGCCTCACCGCGCAGCGCAGGTGATTATTCCAGCGCTGCGCATAAAATCACCGCCTGAGCTTACTCGATTCAGCCAGTCGGCAACTTTGTGACGTACGTCAACATTTCACCCGGCACTCTCCGCTATGTTACAGGCTGTAATGCGAGGAGGATGGTGTGATTCATCAATTGTGGCTGCGGACGACTTCGGGTATACTGTTTTCCCGTCCTGGTTATTCCACCGTCTTTAAACCTAAACTCTCAGGTTCAGCATGACAACGAATTATATTTTTGTGACCGGCGGGGTCGTTTCCTCTCTGGGCAAAGGCATTGCCGCAGCCTCCCTCGCAGCCATCCTTGAAGCACGTGGTCTGAATGTGACCATCATGAAACTCGATCCGTACATCAACGTCGATCCGGGTACCATGAGCCCTACGCAGCACGGTGAAGTGTTCGTCACCGATGACGGGGCCGAGACCGATCTGGATTTAGGTCACTACGAGCGCTTCATCCGTACCAAAATGTCGCGCCGCAACAACTTTACTACCGGCCGTATCTACTCAGAAGTGCTGCGCAAAGAGCGTCGCGGCGACTATCTGGGCGCGACCATTCAGGTTATCCCACACATCACTAACGCCATCAAAGAGCGCATCATTGAAGGTGGCGAAGGTCATGACGTCGTGCTGGTGGAAATCGGCGGAACCGTGGGCGATATCGAATCCCTGCCGTTCCTGGAAGCGATTCGCCAGATGGCGGTCGATGTTGGCCGTGAACACACCATGTATATGCACCTGACGCTGGTGCCTTACATGGCGGCGGCGGGTGAAGTGAAAACCAAGCCAACCCAGCACTCGGTTAAAGAGCTGCTGTCGATTGGTATTCAGCCTGACGTGCTGATTTGCCGTTCAGACCGCGCGGTGCCCGCTAACGAGCGCGCGAAGATCGCCCTGTTCTGTAACGTGCCGGAAAAAGCGGTTATCTCGCTGAAAGACGTTGATTCGATCTACAAGATCCCGGGCCTGCTGAAATCGCAGGGTCTGGATGATTACATCTGCAAGCGTTTCAACCTGAGCGCGCCGGAAGCCAATCTGGCCGAGTGGGAGCAGGTGATTTACGAAGAAGCCAATCCGGGCGGCGAAGTCACCATCGGTATGGTCGGCAAATATGTCGAACTGCCGGATGCCTACAAATCCGTGATTGAAGCGCTGAAGCACGGCGGCCTGAAAAATCGCGTCACCGTGAACATCAAGCTGATCGATTCGCAGGACGTGGAAACGCGCGGCGTCGAAATTCTGAAAGATCTTGATGCTATCCTGATTCCTGGTGGCTTCGGTTACCGCGGTGTGGAAGGGAAATTGCTGACCGCGCAATACGCGCGTGAAAACAACATTCCGTACCTCGGCATTTGCCTTGGCATGCAGATTGCGCTGATGGAATTCGCGCGCAACGTGGCCGGGATGGAAGGCGCCAACTCCACTGAATTTGTGCCAGACTGTAAGTACCCGGTGGTTGCGTTAATCACCGAATGGCGCGATGAAAACGGTAACGTTGAACAGCGTACCGAGCAGAGCGATCTGGGCGGCACCATGCGTCTGGGAAGCCAGCAGTGCCAGCTGACGCCGGAAAGCAAAGTGCGCCAGCTGTACGGCTCTGACGTCATTACTGAGCGTCATCGCCACCGTTACGAAGTAAACAATCTGCTGCTGAAGCAGATTGAAGCGGCGGGTCTGCACATTGCAGGCCGTTCCGGCGACGATCAACTGGTGGAGATCATCGAGATCCCGAATCATCCATGGTTTGTAGCCTGCCAGTTCCACCCGGAATTCACGTCGACCCCGCGTGATGGTCATCCGCTGTTCGCTGGCTTTGTGAAAGCCGCGCAGGAGCACCAGAAGCGTTTAGCGAAGTAAGAGTTTAACGAACAGCGCGCGAACTTTTCGCGCGTTGTTTGTCTTAGGATTGACTAACTTGTACTGAGGAAAATCGAATGTCCAAAATCGTTAAAGTCATCGGTCGCGAAATCATCGACTCCCGTGGCAACCCGACTGTAGAAGCAGAAGTGCATCTGGAAGGCGGTTTCGTTGGTCTGGCTGCTGCGCCATCAGGTGCATCAACCGGTTCACGCGAAGCACTGGAGCTGCGTGACGGTGATAAGTCTCGTTTCCTGGGCAAAGGCGTAACCAAAGCGGTTGCTGCGGTTAACGGCCCAATCGCTGACGCGGTAAAAGGCAAAGATGCCAAAGACCAGGCGAACATCGATAAGATCATGATCGAGCTGGACGGTACTGACAACAAATCCAACTTCGGTGCAAACGCCATTCTGGCGGTTTCTCTGGCAGCAGCGAAAGCAGCAGCAGCCTCTAAAGGCCTGCCACTGTACGCACACATTGCAGAACTGAACGGCACCCCGGGCAAATACTCTATGCCACTGCCAATGATGAACATCATCAACGGTGGTGAGCACGCGGATAACAACGTTGATATCCAGGAGTTCATGATTCAGCCGGTTGGCGCGAAAACCGTGAAAGAAGCCATCCGTATGGGTTCTGAAGTGTTCCATCACCTGGCTAAAGTTCTGAAAGCCAAAGGCATGAACACCGCGGTAGGTGACGAAGGTGGCTACGCGCCAAACCTGGGTTCAAACGCCGAAGCGCTGGCCGTTATCGCCGAAGCTGTTAAAGCAGCAGGCTACGAGCTGGGCAAAGACATCACCCTGGCGATGGACTGCGCAGCATCTGAATTCTACAAAGACGGCAAATATGTGCTGGCTGGCGAAGGCAACAAAGCCTTCACTTCTGAAGAGTTCACCCACTTCCTGGAAGACCTGACCAAACAGTACCCAATCGTTTCTATCGAAGACGGTCTGGATGAGTCTGACTGGAACGGCTTCGCTTACCAGACCAAAGTACTGGGCGACAAAATTCAGCTGGTGGGCGACGACCTGTTCGTGACCAACACCAAAATTCTGAAAGAAGGCATCGAGAAAGGCATCGCTAACTCTATCCTGATCAAATTCAACCAGATTGGTTCTCTGACCGAAACCCTGGCTGCGATCAAGATGGCGAAAGACGCTGGCTACACCGCGGTCATCTCTCACCGCTCTGGCGAAACTGAAGACGCGACCATCGCTGACCTGGCGGTCGGTACTGCCGCTGGCCAGATCAAAACCGGTTCTATGAGCCGTTCTGACCGCGTTGCTAAGTACAACCAGCTGATTCGTATCGAAGAAGCGCTGGGTGACAAAGCGCCGTTCAACGGTCTGAAAGAAGTTAAAGGCCAGGCGTAATCGCCTGCGGATGTGGCTAAACGGCCACATCGCCTGACATCAAGCCCTGCCTCGTGCGGGGCTTTTGCTTTTTATGGCACGAAGCAGCTGTGAAGCGACGCACAAAATCTGCCATAATCTGCGCCTCGAATTTCTGACGTGAGTAAAAAATGTTCTACCCGATTAACGAAATGTTCCAGACGCTGCAGGGCGAAGGTTTTTACACCGGCGTGCCGGCCATCTTTATCCGCTTACAAGGATGTCCGGTGGGCTGTAGCTGGTGTGATACCAAACATACCTGGGAAACGCGGGCGGATCGGGAGACGTCGCTGGGGGACATTCTGGTCAAAACCGTGGAGAGCGATGCCTGGGGTAGCGCCGATGCGGCCACGCTGATTGAGAGCATTCAGCGTCAGGGCTGGACCGCCCGCCATGTGGTAATCACCGGCGGTGAGCCGGCAATTTTTGACTTACGTCCACTGACCGAAGCGCTGGAGGCGGCCGGTTTTCAGTGTCAGATTGAAACCAGCGGCACGCATGAAGTGCACTGTTCCGCTGCTACCTGGGTGACGGTGTCGCCGAAGGTGAACATGCGGGGTGGCTACGATGTGCTGCCGCAGGCGCTGCAGCGTGCCGATGAGATCAAACATCCGGTGGCGCGCGAGCGGGATGTGGAAGCGCTGGATGCGCTGCTGGCTGGCCTGCAGGATGAGAAAAAACGCATTGTGGCGCTGCAGCCCATCAGCCGTGGCGAGGCGGCGACCAGACTGTGTATTGAAACCTGCATTGCCCGCAACTGGCGGCTTTCGATGCAGACGCACAAATACCTGAACATCGCCTGATTCACCCGATGCGCACCCGGCAAAATCAACGCAATTGTGGCTGGTGCGCATCAATGCGCACCCTGTAAAACTCATTACACCGTAGGGTCGCCATTGATGGCGACCTTCTGACCTTTACCGCGGCTGTCAGCCGCGATAGACGCAACCTGCGGTGCAGGTCTCTTTGATCATCACTGCACTCAGCTCAGGCAGAATCGGCTTCATCTCATCCCAGATCCATTTCGCCAGCACTTCGCTGGTCGGGTTCTCCAGACCGGGAATATCGTTGAGATAATGGTGATCGAGGCGATCGTAGATCGGCCTGAACGCCGCCTTCAGTTCGGCAAAATCCATTACCCAACCGGTATGCGCATCCACTTCACCGGTAATTTCCAGTCGCACCAGAAATGAATGGCCGTGCAGACGACCGCATTTATGCCCTTCCGGCACGTGAGGTAAGCGGTGGGCCGCTTCAAACTGGAACTCTTTAAACAGCGTGGTAGACATAATGGCTCTCAGACGTAAAAACCGCTGAAGTCTACCTGAAAAGCAGATTTTTCGCACCCGCCAGCGCTGAAAAGGGCATTTCTGCCGATCTGCCGGTTACGCCGTTGATTAACTGATTGAATTACGACAACTTTATTTACCACTTTTACTGGTTAGGTTGACCCAAAAAACCACTTAGTCATTTTGGTTATTTATTATGTCGAAGCCTTATTTAATCGTTAATATACAGGCCGGTAACCTACCCACTCTTCCGCCGCTTCCCGGTACGGATTTCTGACACTGGAATTTTTAACGCGATGACGACTCAGGCACCCCCAGCGATGCTTCCGCTATCCCCGGAGCAAATTGCGCGCTTACAGGCCGCGACCACCGATTTCAATCCAACGCAGCTAGCATGGCTCTCTGGCTACTTCTGGGGCATGGTTAATCAGGCACCGGGCACCGTTGCCGCGCCTGCGCCAGTCGCCGCTGAGGTGCCGGGCATTACGCTGATCTCCGCCTCCCAAACCGGCAATGCGCGCCGGCTGGCCGAGCAGCTGCGTGACGATTTGCTGGCGGCGAAACTGAGCGTCAACCTGGTGAATGCCGGCGACTATAAATTCAAACAGATCGGTCAGGAAAAACTGCTGGTCATCGTGACCTCAACGCAGGGCGAGGGCGAACCGCCGGAAGAGGCGGTAGCGCTGCATAAATTCCTGCTGTCGAAGAAAGCGCCGAAGCTGAGCGATACCGCCTTTGCCGTGTTCGGTCTTGGCGATACCTCCTATGAATTTTTCAGTCAGGCCGGTAAAGACTTCGACCAGCGTCTGGCCGAACTGGGCGGCGAACGCCTGCTGGATCGCGTGGATGCCGATGTTGAATACAGCGAGCTGGCCAGCGCCTGGCGTCTGCAGCTCACCGATATTCTCAAAGCGCGCGTGCCGGCGGAACCGGCAGCGCAGCTGGCAGCCAGCGCGGCTGGCAGCGTCAACCTGGTGGACAGCAGTCCTTACACCAAAGAAGCGCCGCTCACCGCCAGCTTTGCCCTGAACCAGAAAATTACCGGTCGCAACTCAGATAAAGACGTGCGCCATATCGAAATCGATCTGGGGGATTCCGGTCTGCGTTACCAGCCAGGCGATGCGCTCGGCGTATGGTATGAAAACGATGCTGAACTGGTGCAGGAGCTGCTGCAGCTGGTATGGCTGAAAGGCGATGAGCAGGTCGAGGTGCGCGGAGAAACTCTGCCGCTGGCCGAGGCGCTGCAGAAACATTTCGAACTGACGGTTAACACGCCGCAGATCGTCGAGCAGTATGCGGCCCTGTCGCGCAACGAGGCGCTGCTGGCGCTGGCGGGCGACAAGCCGAAACTGCAAAGCTTCGCGCAGAGTTTCCCGATTGTCGACATGGTGCGCCAGGCACCCACCGAACTGAACGCCGGCCAGCTGACTGGCCTGCTGCGTCCGCTGACGCCGCGGCTTTACTCCATCGCCTCGTCGCAGGCGGAGAGCGAAACCGAAGTGCATATCACCGTCGGCGCGGTGCGTTATGAAATTGACGGCCGTCAGCGCGGCGGCGGCGCTTCTACCTGGCTGGCCGATCGGCTGGAAGAAGATGGCGAAATCCGCGTGTTCATCGAGCATAACGATAATTTCCGCCTGCCGGCCAATCCGGATGCGCCAGTGATCATGATCGGCCCGGGCACTGGCATTGCCCCGTTCCGCGCCTTCATGCAGCAGCGTGAAAACGACGGTGCCAGCGGCAAAAACTGGCTGTTCTTTGGTAATCCGCACTTCACCGAAGATTTCCTCTATCAGGTAGAGTGGCAGAAATACGTTAAAGACGGTCTGCTGACCCATATCGATCTGGCGTGGTCACGCGATCAGGCCGAAAAGATTTATGTACAGGATAAAATCCGCGCCAGAGGGGCGGAAGTGTGGCGCTGGATTGAAGAGGGCGCGCACCTGTACGTCTGCGGCGACGCCAATCGCATGGCGAAAGACGTTGAACAGGCATTACTGGATGTGGTGGTCGAACACGGCGGCATGGATCGTGAAACCGCTGACGAATTTTTAAGTGAGCTGCGCATTGAGCGCCGTTATCAGCGAGACGTTTACTAATGAGCGAAAAACATCCTGGACCGCTGGTGGTTGAAGGCAAACTTTCCGACGCTGAGCGTCTGAAAAAGCAGAGCAACTACCTGCGCGGCACCATTTTAGAAGATCTCGACAATGGCCTGACCGGCGGCTTTACCGGCGATAACTTCCTGCTGATCCGTTTTCACGGCATGTACCAGCAGGATGACCGCGACATCCGCGCCGAGCGCGCCGCGCAGAAGCTGGAACCGCGTCATGCGATGATGCTGCGCTGCCGTCTGCCGGGCGGCATCATCACGCCAACGCAGTGGCTGGCGATTGATAAATTTGCCACCGACAAAACGCTGTACGGCAGCATTCGCCTGACTAACCGTCAGACGTTCCAGTTTCACGGCATTCTGAAGAAGAACGTCAAGCCAACTCACCAGATGCTGCATGAAGTCGGACTGGACGCGCTGGCCACCGCTAACGACGTTAACCGTAACGTGCTGTGTACCTCGAACCCGGTGGAGTCAGAGCTGCATCAGGAAGCGTACGAGTGGGCGAAAAAGCTTTCCGAGCACCTGCTGCCGCAGACGCGCGCCTACGCCGAGATCTGGTGGGATCAGGAGAAGGTCGCCACCACCGATCAGGAGCCGATCCTCGGTGAGACCTATCTGCCACGTAAGTTTAAAACCACCGTGGTGGTGCCGCCGCATAACGATGTCGATCTGCATGCGAACGATCTGAACTTCATCGCCATTGCGGAGAACGGCAAGCTGATTGGCTTTAACCTGCTGGTCGGCGGCGGCTTGTCGATTGAGCACGGCAACAAAGCCACTTACGCGCGCACCGCCAGCGAGTTTGGCTATCTGCCGGTGGAGAAGATCCTTGATGTGGCTGCAGCGGTGGTCACCACGCAGCGCGACTGGGGTAACCGTACCGATCGTAAAAATGCCAAAACCAAATACACGCTTGAGCGCGTCGGCGTCGAAACCTTTAAAGCCGAAGTCGAGAAGCGTGCCGGCCTGACCTTCGAGCCGATTCGCCCGTACGAATTTACCACCCGTGGCGATCGCATCGGCTGGGTGAAGGGCATCGACAAAAAATGGCACCTGACGCTGTTTATCGAAAACGGTCGCCTGCTGGATTATCCGGGCCGTCCGCTGAAGCGCGGTATCGCGGAGATTGCCAAAGTGCATCAGGGCGATTTCCGCCTGACCGCCAATCAGAACCTGATTGTGGCCGGCGTACCGGAGGCGCAGAAAGCGCAGATCGAAGCCATTGCGCGTGAGCACGGCCTGATGGAAGCGGTCACGCCGCAGCGTGAAAACTCCATGGCCTGCGTGGCCTTCCCGACCTGTCCGCTGGCGATGGCTGAAGCCGAACGCTTCCTGCCGTCCTTCGTCAGCAAAGTGGAGGAGATCATGCACCGCCACGGCGTCGGCGAAGAGCACATAGTGTTACGCGTTACCGGTTGTCCGAACGGTTGCGGGCGTGCCATGCTGGCCGAACTGGGCCTGGTGGGCAAAGCGCCGGGCCGTTACAACCTGCATATTGGTGGTAATCGCATCGGCACGCGCATCCCGCGCATGTACCGCGAAAACATCACGGAAAACGAAATCCTCGCCAGCATCGATGAGCTGGTGGCGCGCTGGGCCAGCGAGCGCACGGCGGATGAAGGGTTTGGTGACTTCGTGATTCGCGCGGGCATTGTGCAGCCGGTGGTCGATCCCGCCCGTGATTTCTGGGACCCGGAGGCAGTATGACACTACCCGATCTCGCCAGCCTGAACAGCGGCAGCAAAGTCGATCGCATCATGGCGCTGGCGGAAAGCAACATCCAGCTGGAAAAACTCTCCGCCGAACAGCGCGTCAGCTGGGCGCTGGAGCAGCTGCCAGGCGCCTTTGTGCTGTCGTCGAGTTTTGGTATTCAGGCGGCGGTGCTGGTGCACATGGTCACGCAGCAGCGCCCGGATATTCCGGTCATCCTCACCGATACCGGTTATCTGTTCCCTGAGACCTACCGCTTCATTGATGAACTGACGCAGCAGCTGAACCTGAATCTGCAGATCTTCCGCGCCGAAACCTCACCGGCGTGGCAGGAAGCACGCTACGGCAAGCTGTGGGAGCAGGGCGTTGAAGGGATCGAGCAGTACAACCAGCTGAACAAAGTCGAGCCGATGAACCGCGCGCTGCAAACGCTGGGTGCGCAGACCTGGTTTGCCGGCCTGCGCCGCGATCAGTCCGGCAGCCGTGCCAGCCTGCCGGTACTGGCCGTGCAGCGTGGCGTGTTCAAAATCCTGCCGATCATCGACTGGGACAACCGTCAGGTGCACCAGTATCTGAAGCAGCATGGGCTGAAGTACCATCCGCTGTGGGACGAAGGTTACCTCTCCGTGGGCGACACGCACACCACGCGCAAGTGGGAGCCGGGGATGGCCGAGGAAGAGACGCGCTTTTTCGGCCTCAAACGCGAATGCGGGTTACACGAAGGCTGATGGGCGCAATTGCTGCGAGTGCGCATCGGTGCGCACCCGCAAAACCGGCAAGATCTTACAACGTCGGATTAGCCAGCTCCGTCAGCAGCGGCTGCAAAATGCGTACGCTGTCGCGCGTGCGCTGATGGATGCGCCCCGGCAGCCAGTGGTCGATGTAAGTCAGATTATCGCGCCCGGTCTGGTGGCGCACCGTACCCTCCGGAAAATGCGGTGACCGCGCGCGCTGCTGCTCACCGGCTTTATTGCCCAGCGCCCAGTTGGCTGCGGTAACGTCCAGCAGCGGAATCCCGGCTTTATCAAACGGATTAACGCCCGGGTAATCGCGTGCGGTCAGCACGTGGCTGGCGGCCGTGATGCCGTAACGGTGCGCAATCTGCAGGGCGCGCGCGCTGGTCTGCTTGCGTACTGCCGCTGGCGTATTCATGCCGTTATTAAAGTAGAGGCGATCGCCAACGATCAGGCTATTCAGATCGATCACCAGCAGCGTATCTTTCTTCTCCTGCACGCTCATGCGCGCCAGATAATCATCCATACCGTGTAAACCGGCTTCGCCTGCGCTCAGTGCCACAAAGCGCACGCCATAGTGCAGCGGCGTTTGACTCAGCGCCTGCGCCAGCTCCAGCATCACGCCCAGCCCGGAAGCGTTATCGTCCACGCCCTGCAATCGCAAACCGCCGAGATTATTGTCTGCCTCGTGCTGGCTGAGCGGTGTCCAGGTATCCAGATGGGTGACGATCAGAATCTCCTGCGGCACGCTGCCGGCGCGAGCGGCGATCACCGAGGTTGCCGTCACTTTATGGCGGCGCGTGATGCCCTGTTTCTCCAGCCAGTTATAGCTGGTATTAAACTGCCGGGTATTGCTCTGATAACCAAGCTGGGTGAACTGCTGCTGCAGATAATCTGCCGTCATCAGCTCGGCCGGGCTGCCGCTCATGCGGCCGGGGAAATAGGTGGCGATGTGACGCAGCTGCTGTTCGGCAAAGTGGCCAGGGGCGATCGCTGCAGCCTGCGCCAAAAGAGGCAAACCGCCGGCAATCAGTGCTGCCAGCACGCTGCGGCGGAGAGTGGCAAACATAGTGGTTGTCCTTTTCTGACATCCCGTCAGGGTAAAAAAATTCTGAGTTAGTATGAAACTGTGACGCCGCCTGCACAATTTGTATCGCTCCGAAACACCAGCAATATCATTTGTTAAGCACAAATTGTTATCAGCAATCCCGGTGCGTTATTCCATTTGGTAACTACTCATGCTAATTCGTAATTTCATCTGCCAGAAGGCGGGGACGTATAGTCGCGTTAACTTATTGTAAAACTAACAAGGTTAACGTGGATTACTTGCCTCTCTTTGCCGATCTCAAAAACCGTCCGGTGCTGGTGGTCGGCGGTGGCGAAATCGCTGCGCGTAAAATTGAGCTGCTGCGGCGTGCCGGTGCGCACGTGCGGGTAGCCGCGCGCGAGCTCGGCCATGAACTGCAGGCGCTGCGCGACATTAACGCCATCGAGTGGATTGCTCAGCACTTCGACGCAGCGCAGCTGGACGATGTTTTCCTCGTGATTGCCGCCACCGACGATAACGCCCTCAACGCGCAGGTATTTGATGCCGCCAATGCGCGCCACAAGCTGGTGAATGTGGTCGACGACCAGCCAAAATGCAGCTTTATCTTCCCGTCGATTGTTGACCGCTCACCGCTGGTGGTGGCGATCTCCTCCAGCGGCACCGCGCCGGTGCTGGCGCGTCTGCTGCGTGAAAAAATCGAAGCGCTGCTGCCCGCCAATCTTGGGCAGATGGCCGAAGTGGCCGGTCAGTGGCGCGACAAAGTCAAACAGCGCTACCACAAAATGTCTGACCGTCGTCGCTTCTGGGAGCGCGCCTTCAATGGCCTGTTTGCCAGCCAGATGGCGGCGGGTAACGTCAACGAGGCGCGCCGCACGCTCGATCGCGAACTGGAAAACACCTCTGATAATCAGGGTGAAATCACGCTGGTCGGTGCAGGACCAGGCGACAGCGGTCTGCTGACGCTGCGCGGGCTGCAGGTGATGCAGCTGGCCGATGTGGTGCTGTATGACCATCTGGTCAGCGACGAGGTGCTGGAGCTGGTAAGACGCGATGCCGATCGTATCTGCGTCGGCAAACGCGCCGGCGCCCATTCGGTGCCGCAGGAAGAGACCAATCAGCTGCTGGTGACGCTGGCGCAGCAGGGCAAGCGCGTGGTGCGCCTGAAAGGCGGCGATCCGTTTATTTTTGGCCGCGGCGGCGAAGAGCTGCAGGCGGCGCAGGCGGCGGGCATTCCGTTCCAGGTGGTGCCGGGCATCACCGCGGCCGCGGGCGCTACCGCATATGCCGGTATTCCGTTAACCCACCGCGATTATGCCCAGAGCGTGCTGTTTATTACCGGTCACTGCCGCGCCGATGGCGACGGTATCGACTGGCCGTCGCTGGCGCGCGCGCGTCAGACGCTGGCAATTTACATGGGCACGGTGAAAGCGGCGGAAATTGCCGCCGGGCTGATCGAACACGGCCGCGCGCCGTCAACGCCAGTGGCGGTGATTGGTCGCGGCACGCGCCAGGATCAACAGGTGCTGACCGGCACCTTAGCACAACTCGATGCGCTGGCTGCTGCCGCGCCAACGCCAGCGCTATTAGTGATTGGCGAAGTGGTGAATCTGCACGGGCAACTTGCCTGGTTCCAACATTCGGCACAGCAGGGGGCTCGCGAGTCCGCCGTTGTCAATTTGGCTTGAGGAAAAATTATGGACCAAAATCGTCTCACTCATCTGCGCCAGCTGGAGGCAGAGAGTATCCATATCATCCGCGAGGTGGCGGCCGAGTTCAGCAATCCGGTGATGATGTACTCCATCGGTAAAGACTCCTCGGTGATGCTGCATCTGGCGCGCAAAGCCTTCTATCCGGGCACGCTGCCGTTTCCGCTGCTGCACGTTGATACCGGCTGGAAATTCCGTGAAATGTACGAGTTCCGCGATCGCACCGTGAAAGCGATGGGCGCAGAGCTGCTGGTGCACCGTAACCCGGAAGGCGTGGCGATGGGTATTAACCCGTTCGTGCACGGCAGCGCCAAACATACCGACATCATGAAAACCGAGGGCCTGAAGCAGGCGCTGAACAAATACGGTTTTGATGCGGCGTTCGGTGGCGCACGCCGTGACGAAGAGAAGTCGCGCGCCAAAGAGCGTATCTATTCGTTCCGCGATCGTTTCCACCGCTGGGATCCGAAAAACCAGCGTCCGGAGCTGTGGCACAACTACAATGGCCAGATCAACAAAGGCGAAAGCATTCGCGTGTTCCCGCTCTCCAACTGGACCGAGCTGGATATCTGGCAGTACATCTTCCTGGAAAACATCGAAATCGTGCCGCTGTATCTGGCTGCACCGCGCCCGGTGCTGGAGCGCGACGGCATGCTGATGATGATTGATGACGATCGCATCAACCTGCAGCCGGGTGAAGTGATTAAGCAGCGTATGGTGCGTTTCCGTACCCTCGGCTGCTGGCCGCTGACCGGCGCGGTGGAATCCGAGGCGCAGACGCTGCCGGAAATCATTGAAGAGATGCTGGTCTCCACCACCAGTGAACGTCAGGGGCGCGTGATTGACCGCGACCAGGCCGGTTCGATGGAACTGAAAAAACGTCAGGGTTATTTCTAAGGAGACGCCGATGAATACCGTTATTGCCCAACAGATTGCCGAGCAGGGCGGCGTTGAAGCCTGGCTGACCGCGCAACAACACAAAAGCCTGCTGCGTTTCCTCACCTGCGGCAGCGTCGACGACGGCAAAAGTACGCTGATTGGCCGTCTGCTGCACGATACGCGCCAGATTTATGAAGATCAGCTGTCGTCGCTGCACAATGACAGCAAACGCCACGGCACCCAGGGCGAGAAACTCGATCTGGCGCTGCTGGTTGATGGCCTGCAGGCCGAGCGCGAGCAGGGCATCACTATCGATGTGGCCTATCGCTATTTCTCCACCGAGAAGCGCAAGTTCATCATCGCCGACACGCCGGGGCACGAGCAGTACACCCGCAACATGGCGACCGGTGCCTCAACCTGCGATCTGGCGATCCTGCTGATCGATGCGCGCAAAGGCGTGCTGGATCAGACCCGTCGCCACAGCTTTATTGCCACGCTGCTGGGCATCAAACATCTGGTGGTGGCGATCAACAAGATGGATCTGGTGGCGTACAGCCAGGAGACCTTCGAGCAGATCAAACAGGATTACCTCGATTTTGCCGCGCAGCTGCCGGACGATCTTGATATCCGCTTTGTGCCGATGTCGGCGCTGGAAGGCGATAACGTCGCCACCCCGAGCGTAACCATGCCGTGGTACAGCGGCCCGACGCTGCTCGACGTGCTGGAGACGGTAGAGCTGAAGCGCGTGGTCGACACGCAGCCGATGCGCTTCCCGGTGCAGTATGTTAACCGGCCGAACCTCGACTTCCGCGGCTATGCCGGCACGCTGGCGTCGGGCGTGGTCAGCGTCGGCCAGCGGGTGAAAGTGCTGCCGTCCGGTGTGGAATCCAGCGTTGCGCGTATCGTCACCTTTGACGGCGACCTGCAGCAGGCGGCCGCCGGTGAGGCGATTACCCTGGTGCTGAACGATGAGATCGACATCAGCCGTGGCGATCTGCTGGTGGATGCCGCAGCCGATTTGCAGGCGGTGCAGTCCGCGACCGTCGACGTGGTGTGGATGGCGGAACAGCCGCTGCAGCCGGGACAAAGCTATGAAGTGAAAATTGCCGGCAAGAAAGCGCGTGGCCGCATCGAAAAGATTCTCCATCAGGTGGAGATCAATACGCTGGAAAAACGCGCGGTCGACAGCCTGCCGCTCAACGGCATCGGTCTGGTAGAAGTGACCTTCGATGAACCGATGGTGCTGGATGCTTACCAGCAGAACCCGGTGACCGGCGGCATGATCTTTATCGATCGCCTGAGCAACGTGACCGTCGGTGCCGGCATGATCCATCAGCCGCTGAGCGCCGCGCGCAGTCAGGCTGGCCAGTACAGTGATTTCGAGCTGGAGCTGAACGCGCTGGTGCGCCGTCACTTCCCGCACTGGAACGCACGCGACCTGCTGGGCGGTCAGTAATGGCGCAGCACGACGAAAACGTGGTGTGGCATGACCATCCGGTCACGCGCGCTGAACGCGAACAGCAGCACGGCCATCGTGGCGTGGTGCTGTGGTTTACCGGGCTCTCTGGCTCGGGTAAATCCACCGTGGCCGGTGCGCTGGAGCAGGCACTGCACCGGCTGGGCGTCAGCACCTATCTGCTGGACGGCGACAATGTGCGTCACGGCCTGTGCCGCGATCTCGGTTTCAGCGATGAAGACCGCAAAGAGAATATCCGGCGCGTGGGTGAAGTGGCGAAACTGATGGTGGATGCCGGACTGGTGGTGCTGACGGCGTTCATCTCGCCGCACCGTGCCGAGCGCCAGATGGTGCGCGATCTGCTCGGTGACGGACAGTTTATCGAGGTGTTCGTCGATACGCCGCTGGCGGTGTGCGAAGCGCGTGATCCGAAAGGCTTGTATAAAAAAGCCCGTGCCGGCGAGTTGCGTAACTTCACCGGTATCGACAGCGTTTACGAGGCGCCAGACGCGCCGGAAATCCAACTGGATGGTGAACAATTGGTTACAAAACTGACCGGCCAATTGTTAGACCTGCTGCGCCACCACGATATCATCAGATCCTGAACCGACAGCGGCAAATCTCACGGTTTGCCGCGCTTTAGCGTCAACAGGATCTCTATGCAGAACGTTACCCCCATGCTGGCACGCAAAGATGAACGCACCCCGGATGAGCCACGCTCATCACTGCCGGGCGGCGTGATCGGCTTTCTCTCGTACTGGTGTGCGCTGGGCATCCCGTTTCTGCTGTACGGCTCTAACACGCTGTTTTTCTTTCTCTACACCTGGCCTTTTTTCCTCGCGCTGCTGCCGGTTTCGGTGCTGATTGGCATCGTGCTCAGCCTGATGCTGCGTGGCCGGCTGTGGTGGAGCGGTCTGATTACCGCCCTGGTGGTGGTGTGCCTGTTCTGGCTGCTGTTCTCCTTTCTCTCCGGCTGGTAATCCGGCGCTGATGTGCAAACGCATCGGCAGGTTACAAAACTTTACCTGCCGTCTGGCGCTTTTCCCGTCATTATTTGTCCAGACAAATCTGCTTGCGCGCCATTTTCGCTGCCGCAGTGGAGTCCGGAGTCAAGTTATGGGATGATTGAGCCGTTTTTCAGGGGGCGGGGATGGGAAAACTGACGTTACTGCTGCTCGTGCTGCTGGGATGGTTGCAATACTCTCTGTGGCTGGGCAAGAACGGTATCCATGATTACACGCGCGTCAGCGAAGACGTGGCGTCACAACAGGCGAATAACGCCAAACTCAAAGCGCGTAACGATCAACTGTTTGCCGAAATTGACGATCTCAATGGCGGTTCAGAGGCGATTGAGGAACGCGCACGCAGCGAGCTGGGCATGATCAGGCCTGGCGAGACTTTCTATCGTCTGGTGCCAGACCAAAACAAACGTAATGCGCAACAAGCGGCGCAGAACCAACAACGATAAACCATGAATCAGCTCTCTTCCTCTGCGGATGTGATTGCCGTGGTGCCGGCTGCCGGTATCGGCAGTCGCATGCAGGCCGCCTGTCCGAAGCAGTATCTCACTATCGGTCCATTAACCCTGCTCGAACACAGCGTGGCGCGCCTGCTGGCGCATCCGGCGGTAAAGCAGGTGGTGGTGCCGATCAGCCCGGATGACGGCTGGTTCGATAGCCTGCCGCTGGCGCAGGATGCCCGCGTGCTGCGCGTCACCGGTGGCGAAACCCGCGCCGAGTCGGTGCTGGCCGGATTACAGACCATCCGCCACAGCGCCTGGGTGCTGGTGCATGACGCGGCGCGTCCGTGTCTGCATCCCGATGATTTAGCGCGTCTGCTGGCGGTGCGTGAGCACAGCAAAGTCGGCGCGATTCTGGCGGCACCGGTGCGCGACACCATGAAGCGCGCGGAGCCGGGTAAAGGTGCCATTGCGCATACCGTCGAACGCGATGACTTATGGCATGCGCTGACGCCGCAGTTTTTCCCGCATGCGCTGCTGACCGCCTGCCTGACGCGCGCGCTCAATGAAGGCGCGACCATCACTGATGAAGCCTCGGCGCTGGAGTACTGCGGTTATCATCCTGAGCTGGTCAGCGGACGCAGCGACAACATTAAGGTAACGCGGCCGGAAGATCTGGCGCTGGCGGCCTTCTATCTCACTCAGATTCAGTTAAAGGAGCACGCATGATGCGTATCGGTCACGGTTTTGACGTGCACGCGTTTGGCGGCGAAGGTCCGCTGGTGATTGGCGGGGTGCGTATTCCCTTCGAACAGGGCTTTATTGCGCATTCTGACGGCGATGTGGCGCTGCATGCGCTGACCGACGCGCTGCTGGGCGCGGTGGCGATGGGCGACATCGGCAAACTGTTCCCGGACACCGATCCGGCATTCAAAGGCGCCGACAGCCGCGGTTTGCTGCGCGAAGCCTGGCGTCGCATCCAGCAGAAGGGCTACCGCATCGGCAACGTCGATGTCACCATCATCGCTCAGGCACCGAAAATGCTGCCGCACGTGCCGCAGATGCGCGTCAACATCGCCGAAGATCTCGGTTGCCACATGGATGATGTCAACGTCAAAGCCACCACCACCGAGAAGCTGGGCTTTACCGGTCGCGGTGAAGGTATTGCCTGCGAAGCCGT
Organism: Pantoea sp. Morm; assembly: GCF_016643525.1. Lineage (NCBI taxonomy): Bacteria > Pseudomonadati > Pseudomonadota > Gammaproteobacteria > Enterobacterales > Erwiniaceae > Pantoea > Pantoea sp. Morm. The sequence continues at coordinate 24,342 of NZ_VOQX01000045.1, forward strand.
GGCGCTGCTGGTGAAGGCCGATCGGGCATGAGTGAGCTGCTCTACCTGCACGGCGTGCCCGCTGCCACTGGGGTGATTAAAGCCAGTCCCGAAGATTTCGTGGTAATTGAAGATCTCGGCTATCCCTATGACGGCGAAGGCGAGCAGCTGCTGGTGCGCATCCGTAAAATTGGCTGCAACACGCGTTTTGTCGCTGAGGCGATCGCCAAATTCCTCGGCGTGCATCAGCGCGATCTCAGCTATGCCGGCATGAAAGATCGCCACGCGGTCACCGAGCAGACGCTGTGCTTCCGCGTGCCGGGCACGGCGATGCCCAACCTTGCCGGCTTCCAGCTGGAAGGCGTGGAGATCCTGCAGGTGATTCGCCACAAGCGTAAACTGCGCACCGGCGCGCTGGCGGGCAATGCGTTTCGTCTGGTGGTACGTCAGGTGTCCGATCGCGCGCAGGTGGAATCGCGGCTGCAGCGAATTCAGCAGCAGGGTGTGCCCAACTACTTTGGCGAACAGCGCTTTGGCCGCGGCGGCAATAACCTGACGCAGGCGCGCCTGTGGGCAGAGGAGAAATTCCGTCCACGCGACCGCAGTATGAAAGGCATTCTGCTGTCGGCGGCGCGCAGCCAGCTGTTCAATCAGCTGACCAGCGCGCGCCTGCAGCGTGACGGTGCGCTGGATCGCGTGCAGCCCGGCGATGCGCTGCAGCTCAGCGGGCGCGGCAGCTGGTTTGTTGCCCAGACGGACGAGTTACCTGCGCTGCAGCAGCGTTTGGATAACCACGAGCTGCGCATCACCGCACCGCTGGCCGGACGCGGCGAGCTGGGCACTCAGGGCGAAACGCTGGCGTTTGAACAGCAGCAGCTGGCGGGCGTGGCCGATCTGCTGGGCCTGCTGGAGCGTGAACGCGTCGATGCGGCGCGGCGCGCCATGCTGGTGGTGCCGAAAGATCTGCAATGGAACTGGTGGGATGACGTCACGCTCGAGCTGCAGTTCTGGCTGCCGGCCGGCAGTTTTGCCACCAGCGTAGTGCGTGAGCTGCTGAGCAACGGCGCGGCGGCCCCGCTCGGCGACGAATAAGCGAACCCGGCGACGATGAGCAAAAATCTCACCATCAAGGATATTGCCGTACTCGCCGGTGTGTCGATCACCACCGTCTCGCGCGTGCTCAACAAGCATGCGTGGGTATCGGAAAAAACCCGCACGCGGGTGGAACAGGTGATCGCCGAGCATCAGTTCAGCCCCAACCTGATGGCGCGCGGCATGATATCGCGCCAGAGCTACACCCTCGCGGTGATTGTCTCTGACATCACTAACCCTTACTTCGTCACGCTGGTGGCGCAGATTCAGCAGGCCTGTCTGGCCATCGGTTACAAAATCACCCTGTACGATACCCAGTCGGCCAACCGCAGCCCTCAGCACGACGATGACGAAAGCGCGATTTTTCAGTCGATTATCGATAGCCAGATCGATGGGGTGATCGTGCTCGGCGGCCACAGCGACTATGCGCCGATTCCGGCCGGCTACCTGACGCTGCTGGAATCGCTGATGGACAAAATGGCGGTGGTGGTGGTGGGGCAGCCGCATCCTGCTGGCCGATGGCCGTGCGTGATGCGCGACCAGCAGCACTGCGTCGGGCTGGCGGTGAATCATTTGCTGGCGCGCGGCCTGCGTGATATCGCGTTTATTGGCGGTTCGCGCAAAGTGTGGGTGACGCGCGAGCGCGTCAGTCATTTCCACGCCACGCTGCAGCAGGCCGGCATTACGCCGCGCGACAGCTGGATCTGCCTGAATAACTTCTATCCTGAACACGGCTATCAGGCGGTTGATACGCTGTGGCAGCAGGCAGAGCAACCGCAGGCGCTGGTGGCAATCAACGATCGCGTGGCGATGGGCGCGATCCGCGCGTTACGCGATCGCGGCATTGACGTGCCTGAGCAGGTAGCAGTCATCAGCTGCGAGCGCTTCCCCGGCAGCGAGTATTTTATCCCGCGCCTGACCAGTGTCGATCACCAGAATCCGCAGCTGGGGCAAAACATTATCACCATGATGATGGCGCAGCTGGACGGCAGCTTAAGCCCGCACGCGCGCTGCAGCGCACCGCTAAAGCCGGTATTGATCCCCGGCGAATCCGCCTGATCTTCTCCCCTTAAACGTTCCGCCTGCTTTCGTTGCGCTTTGTTAGCGCGATCGCAATTTCACGATCCTCACGTTGACTTAATATGCGCCATTAAATAAGTTGGCTCACAACATGAAAACGTTTTCAGGTTGGCGGAAAAACAGTTTAAGGAGCGGTAATGAAACCCACCATGATGACCTACATCCACCAGCAACCCGAGGTGCTGAGCCATCTGCTGGCGTGCTATCCGCAGGGATTACCGGTGCTGGGCAAGGCAAAAACAGTGCTGATTCTGGCCACCGGCTCCAGCATCAACGCCGCGCTCAGCGCCAAATATTACGTTGAGCAACTGACCGGCGTACGCATCAGCGTGCAGGAGCCGTTCCATTTTCAGCACTACGAGCAGTGGGATCCGGCGACCGATCTGGTGATCGCGATTTCACAGAGCGGCGAGAGCACTTCGACGCTGGCGGCGATCGACGCGCTGAAAAAACAGCACGGCGTGGCAACCTGGGGCATCACCAGCAAAATCACCAGTCCGCTGGCGCAGGCGGTGGATCACGCCGTAGACATCATGAACGGCGAAGAGCGCGTCGGGTATGTCACCAAAGGCTATGTCGCCACGATCCTGACGCTGATGCTGATTGGCGTGCACAGTGCGCGCCACAGCGGTCGCCTCAGCGCAGAGCAGGAGCAGCAGGCGCTGACGCAACTGCAGCACGGCGTCGACGCGATTCCGGACATCATCGCCCGCACCGAGCGTTTCTGGCAGCGCTGGCAGGACGATCTCACTGCGGCGCCACGCTTTATCTCGATTGGCTTTGGTCCGGCGATTGGCGTGATCAAAGAGATGGAGACCAAATTCAGCGAAACGGTGCGCGTGCCGTCGCAGGGCATTGAACTGGAAGCATTCATGCACGGCCCCTATTTCGAAATCAATCCGCAGCACCGGCTGTTCTTTATCGATGTCGAGGCGCCGGTGCGCGAACGCCTGCAGCTGCTGCGCCAGTATGAGCAGCGCGTGACGCCGCACGTCTGGAGCCTGTGTCTCGGGGAGAGCGATGATGCGCGCACGCTGGCACTCGGCGTGGAGGTCAGCGAATGGATGGCGCCGCTGCTGATGGTGATTCCGTTCCAGATCCTCGCGCATCACATCGCTGAAGCCAAAGGCAACAATCTGCCGCAGCGCATATTCACTGATTTTGGCGTGGCGATGAAGAGCAAAACCAAACCGGGTGATTACGACTAACGCCGGGCGCGAGCCATAAGGATAACAACCATGAAACTCGATTACGTGAAGCTGGCGCAGGCCATCAGGGAACAGGTCGGCGGCGACGATAATATCAGCCACATTTCACACTGCGCCACGCGACTGCGGCTGACGATAAACGATCTGGCCAGTGTCGATATGCCGGCCATCAGTAGCCTGCCGGGCGTCATCCGCGTGGTGAACGCGTCCGGGCAGCTGCAGATTGTGGTCGGGCCGCAGGTCGAACAGCTGTATCAGGCGATGCAGCAGGGCGCAGCGCCGGTGGCCGAACCGGTGAAGCCCGGCAAAGACGAGCGCGGCGTCGCGGGTAAAATGCTGGCCACGCTCGGCGCTATCTTTACGCCCTACATTGGCGTACTGGCTGGCATCGGGGTGATCAAAGGCATCATGGTGCTGCTGCAGACGCAGGGCTGGGTGGCGGACGATGACCTGCTGTTCGCCATGTTCAACGCGCTGGCCAGCGGCGTGTTTGTCTTCCTGCCGCTGTTTATTGCCGTTACCGCGGCAGACCGTTTCGGTGCCAGCCGTTTCACCGCGCTGGCGCTGACGGCGGCGATGGTGTTTCCGCTCACCCAGCCGGATCTGCCGGCGCACTTTACGCTGTTCGGCCTGAGCATCAGCCTGAAGATTTACGGCGGCGCGGTGATTCCGGCGATTCTGGCGGTACTGCTACTGAGCAAGGTTGAGCGCCGGCTGAAACAGTGGATCCCCGAGGTGGCAGCGCTGGTGTTTGTGCCGTGCCTGTCGCTGCTGATTTGCGGTTTTGTGGTGTTCACGGTGATTGGCCCGCTGGCAGATTACGTTGGCGTCGGCATCGCCAGCGGCTACAGCTGGCTCTATCAGCTCAGCCCGATGATCTCCGGCGCGCTGCTGGCGGGCATTGGTCAGCTGTTCGTGGTGTTTGGTGTGCACTGGGGCATCATCCCGCTGGCGCTGATCAATATTCAGGTGCAGGGCTATGACACCATCATGGCGATGTTTATGTCGGCGGTGATGGGGCAGTTTGGCGCGGTTACCGGCGCGATCTTCATCGCCCGCAGCCTGCGCGACCGGCAGATTGCAATCTCGGCGTCGCTGTCAGCGTTCTTTGGCATCACCGAACCGGCGCTGTACGGCGTCAATCTCAAGTACCGCATGCTGTTTATCTTCGGCTGCATCGGCGCGGCGCTCGGCGGTGGCATCACCGGGCTGCTGCAGGTGAAAACCTACAGTTTCCTGCCGGTGCTGAACGTGTTTGAACTTGGCCTGTTCGAAGGTCCTGAGTCGAAGATGATCTATGAAGTGGCGGCAATTGCCGTGGCTTTCCTCACCCCATTCATTCTGACGCTGATTTACGGCCGCTGGACGCTGCGCAGCGTGAATAAAACCGGCGCCTGATGCGCTGATTCGTTAACACCAAAACAGGGAAATCGCATGCGGCTACTTCGCAGGGCCGCGTGCACCTTAAGGAAAGGTCATGAACACATTCACCAGGAGAAACAAGGCAGCGCTGCTGCCGCTGGCCACCCTGATGCTGGGCGCGGCACCGCCGGCGCTGGCGGAAGGATTTGTTGAAGACAGCACGCTGGAGGGCACCGTCTATTACTGGCAGCGCCACCGTGAGCGTAAAGATCTCGATCCGCACAGCACGCACTATCAGCACTATCAGACCAACCTGCATCACAGCACGCTGACCGGCGCGCTCGATTATCAGTCCGGCTATCTGGCCGATACCGTGGGCATTGATGTGGCAGCCTTCGCCACCTGGGATCTGTTTGAAGGCAGCCCGGCGCATCCCAATGAGATCAGCTTCAGTCACGGGCCTTCGATGTGGGAAGACCGTGGCGTCGGCGAACGTAACGGGCTGGATCTCTACCGTGCCGCGCTGAAACTCAAAGCCGGCGACTACTGGCTGCGGGCCGGTTATATCCAGCCGAGCGGTCAGACGCTGCTTGGCACCCAATGGGGATTTCTGCCCGGCACCTACCAGGGCGTGGAAGTCGGGGCAGTCTATGACTATGGCGCTGCCGGCGCGCTGTCGCTGTCGTGGATGGGCGCCAACAAGTACAAAGCACCGTGGTATCGCAAAATGTACGAGTTTCGCGAAATCGACCGGCAAACACGCATTCCTTGTCTGCACTCGCTGGGCGCGAAGTATGACTTCAAAAACGGCAACACGCTGGAGCTGGCGTGGGGTGAATCTCCGCATTATCTCGACAAATATTTCGCCAAAGCGGCGCGTCAGACCACGCTGTGGGATAACCCGTTCAGCGTCAGCTGGCAGTTCTACGGCTCGCAGGATCGTACCGGTCGCCATGATGTTTACGATGAATTTGCCTGGCAGCAGGGCCTGACGCTGGCGTACCAGTGGGATCGCTACCAGTTCCGGCTCGAGGGCAGCGCGGTACACGCACCGGGGAAACAAGGTTACTACACCGTGGCGATGACGCCGATCTATCCCAACTCCGCGGGCCGCATCGATATGTGGTGGGATTCGCGCTCTGACTTCAACGCCGACGGCGAAAAAGCGCTGTTTGCAGGCCTGATGATCGATCTCAGCGACATCGTCTGGCCGGGCGTCAGCATCGGTGGCTCGTTTGCCTGGGGCTGGGACGGTAAACCGGCGCGCGGTGGCGACTGGTCGCAGCAGCAGCGTCTGACGGAAACCGCCATCAATGGCGATCTGGTGTGGCAGGTGCAATCCGGCTGGGCCAAAGACACGGTATTTAAGCTGCATCTCACCGCCTACAACAACCATAGCGATAACCCCAGCTGGGGCGGCGGCTATGGCAACGTTTTCCAGGATGAAAAGGACGTCAAATTCATGATGATTGCCCCTTTTAGCCTGTTCAATCACTCACGACACTAAGGATGATGACCATGAGGATTCGCTTCTCCGCGCTGACCGCAGCGCTGTTACTGGCCGGGCTGGCGCACGCCGAAACCCACGTTTTAATCAATCAGGTCGGCTACGATGTTGCTGCGCCGAAAAACGCCATCGTGCAGCTGACCGGCGACTCGCGCGCTAAACCGCCGGTGAAATTTACCCTGCTGGATAATGAGACCAATAAAGCGGTGCTGAGCGGCACGCTGCAGCCGCAGGGTGACGTGCCGGGCTGGGGCGATCGCACCTTCTATCGTGCCGATTTCTCCGGCTGGCAAACGCCGGGCCGCTACGTGCTGCAAACCACCAGCAGCGACGGCGATGTGCGCTCCGGGCCGTTCATTATTGGTGCCGATCTGCTCGAGCGCTATACGCTGTCCGATGTAATTGCCTATTTCAAAAGCCAGCGCGTCACCGGCCTGTTCGATAAGGCGGACCGCAAACTGCCGCTGCCACCGGGCACCGGCAGCGGCACGGTTGACGTCCACGGCGGCTGGTATGACGCCACCGGCGATTACGGCGTGCACCTGTCGCACCAGAATCTGACCTCTTATTTCAATCCGCAGCAGGCGCCGCTGGTGGCGTGGAGCTTACTGCGCGGTTATCAAAATCTCGGGGCGCGGGATAACCCGAACTTTGATGAGTATCGCCGGCGCATGCTCGACGAAGGGCTGTACGGTGCCGATTTCCTGGTGCGCATGAAGCGGCCGGGGGAATCCTTCTTCCAGGCGATCTCATCGCCGGGCAAAGAGAAGCTGGCTCAGGACCGGGTGATCGCCAATCCCAACTGGCGCACGCAGATCAAAGAGAAGGAGTCAGATTCCACCATTGTTGAAGAGGAGGCGGTCGGCCCGCTGGCGTGGCAGGCCAGTTTCCGCTCCGGTGCCGGCATGTCAATTGCCGCGCTGGCGCTGGCCAGCACCATGGAAAATGACGGTAACTTTACGCGGCAGCAGTATCTGCAAACCGCAGAAGATGCCTTTGCCTTCCTGCAGAAAAATAATCTGCGCATGGTGAACGACGGCAAAGAGAACATCGTGGATGATTACACTGCGCTGCTGGCGGCTACCGAGCTGTACCGCGCCTCGCAAAAAGCGGTGTATCTGGCTGCGGCGCAGCAGCGCGCGGAGAGCCTGATGGCGCGACTGACGTCGCTGGATAACTGGCATGACTACTGGCGTGCCGACGGCGAAAAACGCCCGTTCTTCCATCCGTCCGATGCCGGTCTGCCGGTGATTGCGCTGCTGGAGTACGCGCGTATCGCGCCGCAGGCGCAGCAGGCGAATATCCGCCAGACGGTGAAACGCTCGCTGGGCTTTGAGCTGGCGGTCACCAAAGAGAGCAATAACCCGTTTGGCTATGCGCGCCAGCTGATTCAGCTGAAAGACGGCGTGAAGCGCACCAGCTTCTTCTTCCCGCACGACAGCGAAGCTGCGCCGTGGTGGCAGGGCGAAAACGCGCGTATCGCCTCGCTGGCCGCCGCCGCCCGTCAGGCGATGCCGCTGTTTGCCGACGATAAAGCCTTTACGCAGCAGCTGCAGAGCTATGCCTGGGATCAGCTCAACTGGATCCTCGGTCATAATCCGTACGACGTCAGCATGCTGACCGGCAGCGGCTATCGTCACATCAGCTATCTGTTCTTCAATTCGTGGAAATACACCACGCTGCCGGGCGGTATCGTCAACGGCATCACCGGCGCGTCGAATCAGGTGGCGGACGGCATCGCCTTTGATGAAGGCTATGCGGTTACACGGAAGGATGACGACTGGCGCTGGGCGGAAGGCTGGCTGCCGCACTCGGCCTGGTATCTGTATGCGGTGAGCTTACCGGATCGTCACTGAGGTGATAAATCAGCCCGGCATTTCGCCGGGCTTTTTACTGGGTGCCATTGCGTTTGACTGCTTATTGTTGCGACAACTGCCGACGGTTGCGTGATTTACGCCTACCACTTCCCGCGCCTCACCGCTAGAATGCAAACATCCTTGTGCCGCCAGCGCAGGACCGCTTGCGCCGCTGAAGGCGCAAAACGGGCGCGGCGGTCGGTGGACCGGTTAATGAAAAAGGTCAGAATCAGATGCGGATACGGCTCAGCAACGATGATGGAATTCAGACTCCCGGCATTGGCGTGTTCCCTGGCGTGAAGACATTACGACAGGTTGATCCTGGCGCCGGCGCGGCGCGGAAGAGGGCAGGCGACGGACTGTACCAGGCTGAGGTGAACCCGGCATGGTAAACCGGCGCATCGAAACGCTTCTGGCCCAACTGCGCACGCAGGGTATTCACGATGAGCATCTGCTGAAAGCCATCGCTGATGTCCCCCGTGAACGCTTTATCGACGAGGCTTTTGAACATAAAGCCTGGGAAAATGTGGCGCTGCCGATTGGCAATGGCCAGACTATTTCTCAGCCTTATATGGTGGCGCGCATGACGGCGCTGCTGGAACTGAACCCGACCTCGCGCGTGCTGGAAATTGGCACCGGTTCGGGTTATCAGACCGCCATTCTCGCGCATCTGGTTAACCACGTTTACTCGGTTGAACGCATCAAAGGGCTGCAGTGGCAGGCGAAACGCCGCCTGAAGCAGCTCGATCTGCATAACATTTCCACACGCCACGGCGACGGCTGGCAGGGCTGGGCCGCGCGGGGTCCGTTTGATGCCATTATTGTGACTGCCGCACCGCCAGAAATTCCGACTGCGCTGATAGCGCAACTGGGAGAAGGCGGCAAAATGGTGCTGCCGGTGGGTGAGGACCAGCAGGTACTTAAGCGCCTGCGTCGTCAGGGTGGTGAAATCATTGAAGAAACGATTGAGCCGGTGCGCTTTGTGCCGCTGGTTCAGGGCGATCTGGCATAAAGCCATCTTACGTATTTCTTCACAATCGTTACATGGCATGGCGCAGTTGATATTGTTACTATCCTTGTTAATCAATGCGAAAGCGCGTTTTTGACGGCACAGCTAGTGAATCATGCGGTCAACGTCGACACACAGTTTTATCCAGGATTGCCATCACGGGGGATCAATGAGCACGGGAAGCACAGTATTTCAATTACGCCGTCTGGCGGCACTTTCACTGGTCGGTTTTTGGCTGGCAGGCTGTAGCTCTGGCGACAACACACAAGCCCCCATCAGCCAGATTGGCAGCAACAGCGGTGACAGCGGTATGGCTGCAGCTCCCACCACAGGCGGCGGCATGATCGCCGCGCAGAACAGCACCGTGCCGGCGATGCCGCGTGGTGGAATGTTAAGCGGTGGTACACCATCAGCCGCGCCTGCAGGTGGAATGGTTAGTGGCAATAATAATGTGACCACCGAAAATGGTCGTATTGTGTACAATCGCAATTATGGGAATATTCCTAAAGGCAGCTACGGCGGTGAAACCTACACCGTTAAGCGAGGCGATACGCTGTTCTATATTGCCTGGATTACCGGCAATGATTTCCGCGATCTGGCACAGCGCAATAATATCGCGGCGCCCTATAGCCTGAGCGCCGGGCAGACGTTGCAGGTGGGTAACGGTAACGGTCAGACCATCACCGGTGGTAACGCGATAACCGCAGCGGATGCCACGCAGGGCGGCGTTCCGGTGGCATCGAATCAAACGCAAATTAAATCCACCCCTGTTGCACAGCAACCTGTTATTACGTATTCTGATGATTCGGGTTCGACAGGCGGGAAAATGCTGCCGTCGAAAGGGGCAAATAATGTGGCAACGACCACAGCTCCGGTTACCGCACCGCCCACAGTTAGCAGCACAACTAATAGCACAACACCAGTGGGAAGCTGGCGTTGGCCAACTGATGGGAAGATCATCGATAACTTCTCCGCTGCGGAAGGCGGAAACAAAGGGATCGATATCGCCGGGTCGCGTGGACAACCTGTCGTCGCCACTGCATCAGGAAGAGTGGTATACGCAGGCAACGCGCTACGCGGGTACGGTAATTTAATCATCATCAAACACAACGATGATTACCTGAGTGCCTACGCCCACAACGATACCATGCTGGTCCGGGAACAACAGGAAGTTAAGGCGGGGCAAAAAATCGCTACCATGGGTAGCACCGGAACCAGTTCAGTAAGATTGCACTTTGAAATTCGTTACAAGGGGAAATCCGTAAACCCGTTGCGTTATTTACCGCAGCGATAATCCGGCAGAACCTTAGGTGTTCTGCCCTTGGATCACGGGTAGGAGCCGCTTATGAGCCAGAATACGCTGAAAGTTAATGAGTTACACGATGATGCGGAATTCGAGGAGAACGGAGCTGAGGTTTTTGATGAGAAGGCTCTCGTTGAGAACGAACCTGGTGATAATGAAGTAGCTGAAGAAGAGTTGCTGTCACAGGGTGCGACGCAACGCGTTCTGGATGCGACGCAGCTTTACCTCGGCGAGATTGGTTATTCACCACTGTTAACGGCGGAAGAAGAGGTGTTCTTTGCCCGTCGCGCATTACGCGGTGACATTCCTTCTCGTCGTCGCATGATCGAAAGTAACTTACGCCTGGTGGTAAAGATTGCCCGTCGTTATAGCAATCGTGGTCTGGCGCTGCTGGATCTGATTGAAGAGGGTAATCTCGGCCTGATTCGCGCCGTAGAGAAGTTTGACCCGGAACGCGGGTTCCGCTTCTCAACTTATGCCACCTGGTGGATTCGTCAGACCATTGAACGGGCTATCATGAACCAAACCCGTACTATTCGTCTGCCGATTCATATTGTTAAAGAGCTGAACGTTTACCTGCGTACCGCGCGTGAACTGTCGCACAAGCTGGACCATGAGCCGAGTGCGGAAGAGATCGCCGAGCAGCTGGACAAGCCAGTTGATGACGTAAGCCGTATGTTGCGTCTCAACGAGCGCATTACGTCGGTTGATACGCCGTTAGGCGGTGATTCCGAAAAAGCGCTGCTGGATATCCTGGCCGATGAGAAAGACAACGGCCCGGAAGACACCACGCAGGACGATGATATGAAACAGAGCATCGTTAAGTGGTTGTTTGAACTCAATGCCAAGCAGCGTGAAGTGCTGGCACGTCGTTTCGGCCTGTTAGGCTATGAAGCGGCAACGCTGGAAGATGTGGGCCGCGAAATCGGTTTAACCCGTGAGCGTGTCCGTCAGATTCAGGTAGAAGGTCTGCGTCGTCTGCGCGAAATTTTGCAGACGCAGGGTCTGAATATCGAAGCACTGTTCCGCGAATAAGCCGTAGCTGGCAATAAAAACGGTGACCACAAGGTCACCGTTTTTTTATGCCTGTCATTCAGGCCAGCGCGCGCCGCGCACGCGCCGGTGGCAGGTTACATCAGGGTTTTCAGACGGTAAATCCACTCCAGCGCCTGTTTAGGCGTCAGGCTGTCCGGATCGAGCGCTTCCAGCGCCTCCACTGCCGGCGAGGTTTCCGCCACCAGCAGCGGCAGCTGTGAGCCTTCCACCGTTGAGCCGGCAGAACTGCCCGACAGCGCTTCCAGCTCTTTTAGCTTGTGGCGCGCACGCTTAATCACCTCTTTCGGCACACCGGCCAGCGCCGCCACGGCCAGGCCGTAGCTCTTGCTCGCGGCGCCATCCTGCACGCTGTGCATAAAAGCAATGGTGTCACCGTGTTCCACCGCATCAAGATGCACATTCACCACGCCTTCCATTTTCTCCGGCAGGGTCGTGAGCTCGAAGTAGTGGGTGGCAAACAGCGTCATGGCTTTGATGCGATTCGCCAGGCTTTCGGCACAGGCCCAGGCGAGCGACAAACCATCATAAGTGGACGTCCCGCGGCCTATTTCGTCCATCAGCACCAGGCTGTTTTCGGTGGCGTTATGCAGAATGTTGGCGGTCTCGGTCATCTCGACCATAAAGGTAGAGCGACCGGAGGCGAGATCGTCGGCGGCACCGACACGGGTAAAGATGCGATCGATGGGGCCGATCACCGTCTCTTCCGCTGGCACATAGCTGCCGATCCAGGCCATCAGCGCAATCAGGGCCGTCTGCCGCATATAAGTACTCTTACCGCCCATGTTGGGGCCGGTAATGATCAGCATGCGACGCTGCATCGAGAGCGACAGCGGGTTGGCAATGAACGGCTCTTTCAGCACCTGTTCCACCACCGGATGGCGGCCGGCAGTGATGCGAATCCCGGCTTTCTCCTGCAGCACCGGGCGGCAATAGTTTAGCGTCCAGGCGCGCTCTGCCAGGTTGGCCAGTACGTCCAGTTCTGCCAGCGCCGCGGCGCTCTGCTGCAGCGCTTCGAGGTGCGGCAGCAGGCGATCGAACAGCTCGTCATACAGGCTCTTTTCCAGCGCCAGCGCTTTGCCTTTCGACGTAAGGACCTTATCTTCGTACTCTTTCAGTTCGGGAATGATATAGCGCTCGGCATTTTTCAGCGTCTGGCGGCGGACGTAATGGATAGGCACCAGATGGCTCTGTCCGCGGCTGACCTGAATGTAATAGCCGTGCACAGCGTTGAAGCCAACCTTCAGCGTATCCAGCCCCAGTTTTTCGCGCTCGCGAATCTCCAGGCGGTCAAGATAGTCGCTGGCACCGTCGGCCAGCGCGCGCCACTCGTCCAGCTCGGCGTTATAGCCGGGCGCGATAACACCACCGTCGCGCACCAGCACCGGCGGCGATTCGATAATGGCGCTTTCCAGCAGTTCGCGCAGTTCGCTGAAATCTCCCATCCGATCGCGCAGCGCGTTGAGATGGGGGGCGGCCACGCCCGCTAACTGGGTATTGAGTTCTGGTAATTGCTGGAAGGCATGACGCATGCGCGCCAGATCGCGCGGACGCGCGGTGCGCAGCGCCAGACGTGCCAGAATACGCTCCAGATCGCCTACCTGGCGCAGCACCGGTTGCAGTTCTTCGCTCAGCGACTGCAGTTCGGCAATTGATTCCTGGCGGCGCGTGATGGTGGCTACGTCGCGCAGCGGCATATGCAGCCAGCGCTTCAGCATGCGGCTGCCCATCGGCGTGACGGTTTTATCCAGCACCGCCGCGAGCGTATTTTCGCTGCCGCCCGCCAGATTCTGAGTAATTTCCAGATTGCGCCGGGTGGCCGCATCCATGATGACGCTGTCCTGCTGGCGCTCCATACTCAGCGAGCGAATATGCGGCAGCGAGGTGCGCTGCGTATCTTTAACATACTGCAGCAGACAGCCCGCCGCGCGCAGCGCCAGATGCGCCTGCTCGACGCCAAAGCCGCTGAGATCGCGCGTGCCAAACTGCAGGTTTAACTGCTGACGTGCGGTGTCAATTTCAAATTCCCACAGCGGACGCCGCCGCAGCCCGCGGCGCTGATCGATCAGCGTCATGGCCTGCAAATCCTCCGGATAGAGCAACTCTGCCGGATTGGTACGCTGCAGTTCGGCCGCCATGGTCTCGATATCGCCCGGCTCGCTGAGGCGGAAACGCCCGGAGCTGATATCCAGCGTGGCGTAGCCAAAACCGCGCTGGCTCTGGAAGATGGCTGCCAGCAGGTTATCCTGGCGCTCCTGCAGTAACGCTTCATCACTGATGGTGCCGGGCGTTACAATGCGCACCACTTTACGCTCAACCGGCCCTTTGCTGAGTGCCGGATCGCCAATCTGCTCGCAGATCGCCACCGATTCGCCCAGCTGCACCAGCTTCGCCAGATAGCCTTCAACGGCATGATAGGGCACGCCGGCCATCGGGATCGGTTCACCGGCGGACGCACCGCGTTTGGTCAGCGAGATCTCCAGCAGCTGCGATGCGCGTCTGGCATCGTCATAGAACAGCTCATAGAAATCGCCCATGCGATAAAACAGCAGGATGTCAGGATGATCGGCCTTCAGGCGCAGGTATTGCTGCATCATGGGGGTGTGGCCACTGAAGTCCATTTGCTCTGCTCCTTTCATCTCATTCTCACTCAGGATTCACTCTTTTGATTTCCGCTGGCTGGACAGGGGCAGCCGGGATGGATGGTTATCACACTGGCGGATAACGAAAGGGCAGATGTTAGCATTTTTGCGCAGCCCGCTTCATCCGCCAGCCGATGTTTCTGGCTGGCGACCATATCAAATTGCGACAGGCGGTAAAAAGTAAATTTTATGCGGCGGGGAAAACTGTGGAGCCAGCGCGCAAATCCGGCGCTTAGCCGCGGCCGGGCGAGGCCGCTGCCGTGCTACAGGTAAGCGTCAGTTCGGTCAGTGCACCCCTTACCTCAGCGGCGTTTTCATTACCTGACCAGAGATAGGGCTGGTCATAACTGCAGAATCACCACGGGCGTAAATTTACGACATTGCTCTGTAAGTCGCTTCGTTGAACGATTACCATGAGCATTCGTGTTTCATCTGGCTTATGGATATCCGATGCGTTTTAAGGTTGCTCTTCTTCCGCTTATTTGTTTGCTTGCTGCCTGCAGCAGTAAGCCTGCCCCCCAGCAGCAATCCGCCGTTGTGCCTGCACCGAAAGGGGGGTTTTTACTGGAACCTTCTCACGCCATTCAGCCGATGTTTGGCGACTTTGCCGGTAATCCGGCGGCGGAACAATTTATCGATCAGATGGTGGCGAAGCACGGTTTCAACCGCGACCAGCTGCATGCGGTCATTGGTCAGGCAAAGCGACTGGATTACGTGCTGCGCCTGATGGATCAGCAGGCGCCGAGCTATACGCCGCCGACCGGGCCGAACGGCGCGTGGATTCGCTATCGCAATAAATTCATCACCCCGGATAACGTGCAGAACGGCGTCGCCTTCTGGAATCAATATCAGGATGCGCTGCAGCGCGCCCAGCAGGTGTATGGCGTACCGCCGGAGATCATCGTCGGGATTATCGGGGTGGAAACACGCTGGGGTCGGGTGATGGGCAAAACCCGTCTGCTGGATGCGCTGGCGACGCTCTCGTTTAGCTATCCGCGCCGTGCCGCTTACTTCAGCAGTGAGCTGGAAACCTTCCTGCTGATGGCGCGCACCGAGCAGGACGATCCGCTGGATCTGCGCGGCTCTTTCGCCGGTGCCATGGGCTACGGCCAGTTTATGCCGTCCTCCTATAAGCAGTATGCGGTCGATTTTAACGGCGACGGCCATATCAATCTGTGGGATCCGGTGGATGCCATCGGCAGCGTTGCCAACTACTTTAAAGCGCACGGCTGGCGTTCCGGTGAAAACGTCGCCGTGCCCGCCAGCGGTCAGGCACCGGCGCTGGAGAACGGTTTCAAAACCTCTTATTCAGTGAATACGCTGGCGGCCAGCGGTCTGGCACCGCAGGGTTCGCTGGATGGCAACAGCCAGGTCAGCCTGCTGCGGCTGGATCTCGGCACCAGCTATCAATACTGGTACGGTCTGCCTAATTTCTACGTGATCACGCGCTACAACCACAGCACGCACTATGCCATGGCGGTGTGGCAGCTGGGGCAGGCGGTCGCCCAGGCGCGTCAGGGCAACATGCTTTAATCCTGTCCTTATAAAGTATGAGGGTATAAGATGGCGCCCCTTTTGCGGTGCCTTCTTCATCGCATACCGACTACTGAGGAATATGTATGACGACTTTACCTGCCTGCCCGGCCTGCCAGGCAGACTACACCTGGCAGGAGGGTGATAACCTGAACTGCCCCTCCTGCGGCCATATCTGGTCCGCCAGCGCGGATGACAGCAGCGAAGGGCTGGTAGTGCGCGATGCCAACGGTAACCTGCTGGCAGATGGCGATAGCGTAACCGTAGTGAAAGATCTCAAGGTGAAAGGCAGCTCTTCCACCCTGAAAATCGGCACCAAAGTGAAAAGCATCCGTCTGGTTGAAGGTGACCACAATATCGATTGCAAAATCGACGGCTTCGGTCCGATGAAACTCAAATCTGAGTTTGTGAAAAAGAACTAATTGCAGGACGGCCATGCGCCGTCCTGTTGCTTTTCCCCGCAGGATGCGGAAGTAATGACATCCGCATCCTGCGCGCTATCACCACGCCTGAGCCTGCAGCACCTGACTCCGCTGCGCCATCCACACTTTTTCTGCAACCGCACTTTTCTCTTCGCGCCTCGCGCAGCAAAACAGGTAGTGTGTGACTCTTCCACACAGACAGGAGCGTTGCTATGCAAGACTGGAATCCCCAGCTGTATCGTCAGTTTGAATCTGAGCGTACGCGCCCGGCACAGGAGCTGCTGGCGCGTATTCCCGTCCACGAGGTGCACTTTGCTACCGACCTGGGATGTGGCCCGGGCAACAGCACGGAACTGCTGGCACAGGCCTGGCCGCAGGCGCACATCACTGGCATCGACAGCTCTGAGGCGATGCTGGAACAGGCGCGGCAACGCCTGCCGGACTGTGATTTTCGTCAGGCCGATATCCGCAGCTGGCAGCCTGAGCAGCCGCAACAGGTCATTTATGCCAACGCGTCGCTGCAATGGCTGACCGACCACGAAACCTTGTTGCCGCATCTGGTAAACCAGCTGGCACCGGGCGGAGCACTGGCGGTGCAAATGCCGGATAACCTGCAGGAGCCGTCGCATCGTCTGATGCGTGAGGTGGCGGCCAGCTCACGCTGGCAGGCGCATATTTCGCCTCAGGCGGCAGAACGCAAACGCCTGCTGAGCAGCGATCGCTACTATGATTTATTAGGCGATGCAGGCTGTCAGGTCGATATCTGGCGCACCACTTACTATCATCCGATGGCGGATGCGCAGGCGATTATCAGCTGGTTGCGTGCCACCGGGCTGCGTCCGTTCCTTGCCGCGCTGGATGAGGCGCAGCAGGCTGACTTTTTACGCGACTATCATCAGGCGCTGCTGCCCGCTTACCCGACGCGCAGTAATGGACAGGTTTTGCTGGCCTTTCCGCGTTTATTTATGGTGGCGGTGAAAACGCACTGACCTCACCGGACCGCACCGCGCAAAAT
>NZ_VOQX01000046.1:0-40033 GCF_016643525.1 Pantoea sp. Morm
AGCCGGATGGCCCCAGCAGCACACACATCTCCCCGGCAGGCACTTCCAGGCTGACGTAGTCAACGGCATTGAACGTGGTGCCGTTTTTTTGCGTAAAGGTTTTCGTCAGGTTTTCCAGTTTTATCATTATCGAATCCCCTTAGGAGTCAGCGCCGACTGCAGACGATGCAGCAGCCAGTCAAGAATAATCGCCAGTAAACAGATCATCAGTGCGCCGGCTATCAGCATACGCACATCGCTGCCGCTGATGCCGTCCAGCAGTTGCAGGCCCAGGCCGCCGGCACCGATCACCGCCGCAATCGCCATCACGCCCACGTTCATCACCACCGCGGTGCGGATGCCGCCAAAAATCACCGGCAGCGCCATTGGAATTTCCACCCAGCGCAGGCGCTGCCAGAAGGTCATGCCGATACCGCGACCGGCTTCGCGCAGCCCGGGCGGCAGGTTTTCCAGCGCGGTATGGGTATTACGCACAATCGGCAGCAGTGAATAGAGGAACACCGCGGTAATCGCCGGCAGGGCGCCAATCCCCTGACCGATCAGTGAAAACAGCGGAATCATCAGGCCAAATAGCGCAATGGTCGGGATGGTCAGCACGATGGTGGCGATGCCCAGCACCGGTGTTGCCAGCCATTTGAAGCGGACAATCAGAATGCCCAGCGGCACACCGACGAGGATGGCAAAACCTACTGCCACCAACACCAGCCAGGTATGCTGCCAGGTCAGCGCCAGCAGGGTGTTCCAGTTATCCATGATGTAATGCAGGGTATCCATTGCGCCTCCTTACAGCATGTTTTTGGATTTGAGGAAATCACGCGCCACCTGCTGCGGCGACAGGTGATCGATATCGACGCGCTTGTTCATCTCGGTGATCGCCTCATCGGTGATCAGCGGTGACAGCTGATTAAGCGCAGCCTCAAGGCCGGGATGGCTTTCCAGCACATCCTGACGCACCACCGGCGTGACGTTGTAACTTGGGAAGAAGTGCTTATCATCTTCCAGTACCTTGAGTTCAAAACCCTTAACCCGGCCGTCGGTGGTGTAGATCAATCCGGCATCGACAAAGCCGTCACGTACTGCGTTGTAGACCAGACCGGGGTCCATCTGGCGAATCTGCGGGCGATCCAGCGGCATGTTGTAGGCTTTCTGCAGCGGTTTCAGGCCATCCGAACGGCCGGCAAATTCCAGATCGAGACCGAGTTTCCAGTTGTGATCCGGGTCGGTTTTGCGCACCTGTTCCAGCTTCGCCACCAGCTGTGACATGGTGCTGATGCCTTCCGCCTCAGCGCGCTGGCGCTGCATGGCAAACGCGTAGGTGTTGTTCATCGGGGCAGGATTGAGCCACACCAGTCCCAGCTTCGCGTCCAGCTGTTTAACGGTTTTGTACGCCTCTTCAGACGACATCGGCTTGTTGATATGGTTAAAAATAATCAGCGAGGTGCCGGTATATTCCCACGTCATATCAATCTGCTTGTTGATCATCGCGTTACGCCCGATGGTGGTGGCGATGTTGGTTTTCGGGATGACCTGAAAACCTTTCTTTTGCAGCCACATCACCGTCATCGCAGACAGGATATGCTGCTCGGTAAAACTTTTGGTCGCCATCACGATGGGCGCGGCGGCGAGAGCGCCGTGACTGAGGGTTAAGGTGGCGGTCAGGGCCAGCGCGGTGCGTTTGACCCAGCGCGCCAGCAGATTAGCAGTGGCCATGATTACATGCTCCGGGTTAAGCCGCAGAGTGCGGGCTGAGGACGCGTCCCAATGCTGCCAGCAGCATGTCGAGGATCAGGGCAAACAGGGCGGTGGCCACTGCGCCGAGGATCAGCGTCGGGAAATCGTTGAGATAAATACCGGGGAAAATCAGCTCGCCGTAGCTGCTGGCACCAATTAGGAAGGCCAGCGGCGCGGTGCCGACGTTAATCGCGGTCGCGATGCGCACCCCGGCGAGGATCACCGGCAGCGCATTCGGCAGTTCAACCCGGCGCAGCCGCTGCAGTTTGGTCATGCCGATACCGTTGGCGGCTTCAATCAGCGACGGCGGCACCGCGCTCAGACCGGCATAGGTGTTGCGCACAATCGGCAGCAGCGAGGCGAGGAACAAGGCGATCAGCGCCGGGCGATCGCCAATGCCGACAATCACCATCGCCAGCGCCAGCACGGCCAGCGGCGGCAGCGTGTTACCGACGTTGAAGATTTGCATCACATATTCAGCCCAGCGACGGGCGAAGGGACGGCTGAGCAAAATCCCGCTCGGGATGCCAACCAGTAAAGCGCATAACATCGACCAGAACACTAAGTACAGGTGTTGCTGCCCAAGGTAGAGTAAATCCACCTTGCGGTCGCGCAGCGTATCCAGCCCTAATCCCCACACCAGCAGGGCTATCACCACCACGATGGCGAGCAGTGCCAGCCCGGCACGTCGGGCGAGCGATGCGTTGTACATAGCGTGCGTCTCCCTGATTGAAAAAATCGATTGATTTTATGACGTTATTTTCAGCGTACCGGCGTTATGCGGTGCAATACACAGACGAAAATCCAGCACGCTGTCAAATTGCAGTTAAAATGACTGCTTCCCGGCTTTTTCACAGTGAAAAACCAGAAACTGCCTTTAGACCTATAGCAACGCTTGATGATTATTGCCAGTTTTCACGGCAAAATCAGGTAGATACAAAAGCGGTAAAACTAAGCGAAACCCGCATGAAATAAGGTGTCGTTCGACAATAAAAAATTTTCATCAAGATAGGTGACATTGTCACAAACAGGCGCACGCAGAGGAAACTGAGTCGGCGAAATTTCGACTAGCCTTGTAAGAAAAAGGGAGACGTATGACTGAAAGCGCACAATTACAAACGGAACATCGCCACTGGATTCTGATTGCCTGCATGCTGGCGATGTTTATGGCTGCCATTGAGGTCACCATTGTGGCCACGGCCATGCCAACCATCATTGCCGATCTTGGCGGTTTCGCGCAGTTTGGCTGGGTATTTTCTATTTATCTGCTGACGCAGGCGGTAAGCGTCCCGTTGTATGGCAGACTGGCGGACATCTGGGGCCGCAAACGATTATTTTTCATCGGCGTAACGCTGTTTTTGCTGGGCTCGGTGCTGTGCGGTTTTGCCCATAGCATGACGTGGCTGATTGTGTTTCGTGCCTTTCAGGGCCTGGGTGCCGGGGCGATCATGCCGCTGACCACCACCATCGTGGCGGACATTTACTCGCCGCGCGAGCGCGCCAGCGTGCAGGGCTGGCTCTCCAGCGTCTGGGGCGTCGCGGCCGTCATCGGTCCGCTGAGCGGTGCCTGGCTGGTTCAGCACTTTAACTGGTCGGTGATTTTCTGGGTAAACGTGCCGATTGGTCTGCTCTCCATGCTGCTGCTGGCGCGTTTTTTGCCGGCGCGCGAACAGCATCAGGGCGCAACGCTGAATCTGACCGGCAGCTGCTGGTTGATGATCAGCGTCACCGCACTGCTGGTGGCGCTGTTACAGGCGGAAGCGCTGGGTTTCTGGCTGGTGCCGTTCCTGGCGCTGGCGCTGCTGGCCGGCTGGCGGCTGAAACATCACGAGCAGCGGGCCGATGCGCCGCTGTTTCCGCTGGCGCTGTGGCGCAGCCGCCTGATTGTGGCCGGTAATGCCGGGAACCTGATTATCGGGGCCACCATGATGGGCATCAGCGCGTTTCTGCCGACGTGGATTCAGGGCATTACTGGCGGCACGCCGCTGCAGGCGGGCAGCGCGCTGGCGATGATGTCAATTGGCTGGCCGCTGGCCAGTACGCTCAGCGGGCGTCTGATGCTAATCACCTCGTATCGCTTTACCGCGCAGCTCGGCGCGTTTTTACTGATTGCCGGCAGCGCGCTGTTACTGCTGCTGCGCGCCGACAGCAGCATCATGCAGGCCGGGCTGACGGCGTTTGTTATTGGCACCGGGATGGGCATGACCAGCACCACCTTTCTGGTTTCGGTACAAAATCATGCGCACTATGAAATTCGCGGCATCTGCACCGCCTCAATCATGTTCAGCCGCATGCTGGGATCGGCCATCGGCACGGCGATAATGGGTGCGGTGCTCAATCTCAACCTGTCGCTGCGGCTGCCGCAGGCCAGCGATCCGATGCAGAAAATTATGGCACCGGAGAGCCGTCAGGCGCTGCCGCAGGAACAGTTACACTTTTGGACCGGACAGATTGCCAGTTCGCTGCACTGGGTATTTGTGGTGGCATTGCTGATTGCGCTGCTGACGTTGTGGATTGCGTGGCTGATGCCGCGTCAGCGGCCGGAAGCGGAATAAAGCAGGGCGGCCGACCAGCCGCCCGAAGGGATTACTGTGCGGGAGCATCCTGCGAGCTGCCCGCGCTGTCCGGCACGCTGCTATCCGCATCGCGACCGTTTTTCTTGTAAACGATTTTCTGCGTGTCGTTTTCACAGTGGCCAACGACCTGACCGCCTGCCTGATCAACCTGATCGTTCGGCACGATATCCAGCGTAAAATCCGATTCCGCCACGCCATTGTTGATGATCTTTTTGCTGATGTCGGCGCGCACGCTTTCGCAGGACGCCTGCACCGCCAGCGGTAACGCCAGCGCCATTAGCAACACAACTGCATTACGTTTTTTCATCACTCACTCCTTGTTGCGTCATTCCCGTGAAAACTATAGCAGCTGGCGCGCATTACGGCGCCAGCGGACGGCCGGTGCGGCGATCGAGGCAGCGCAGGGTGTTCGGTTCCCAGTACGCATTAACGTTGTAGCTTTTTTCGCAGGCGTCGCGGGTATCAAAGGCCCGGTCTGCCTTATCGAACTCTTTCTCCACGCGGGTATTTACCTTGTTACGCAGATTGCGCGTATCGTTCCACTGCTCTTTGCTCTGACGCGCCGCCTCGTTGCTGGCCGCGTTGTTGCCATCTTCAATAATCAGGCGATCCGTCTTAGCGACAGCCAGCGGTGCAGTCAGCATTACGCTGGCGGTCAGCGTGGTAGCCAGCAGGGCGGAAAACAGTTTTTTCATCGTCATTTCCTTTCGTTAACTCCAGCACAGCGCGCAGGGCGGCTGTCACAACACTGTCTGTCAGTATATCATCGCTGCTTCTTTGCTCACCAGCGGTGAGCGGTTTGTTTAACGATCAGAGAGACTTTGTATGCTGGTGAAAACCGCGCTGCTGTTTTTTATCACTGCTATTGCCGAGATCACCGGCTGTTTTCTGCCGTGGCTGTGGCTGAAGCGCGGCATGAGCGCCTGGCTATTGTTACCGGCCGCAGCCAGCCTGGCGCTGTTTGTCTGGCTGCTGACACTGCATCCGGCAGCCAGCGGCCGGGTGTATGCGGCTTATGGCGGCGTGTATGTGTTAACGGCGCTGATCTGGCTGCGGCTGGTCGATGGCGTCAAACTGAGTGCGTGGGATTGGGGCGGTGCGCTGGTGGCGTTCAGCGGCATGTTGATTATCGTTATCGGCTGGGGCAAGGCCTGAACCGGCCGCGCAGGGCGACCCGACGGGCCGCCACGCGCAGCTTGCTTATCCTTTAAACACTTTCAGTCCGGCGGTGGTTTGTGTCACCGGCATGATTTCCAGCGTGTTGATGTTGACGTGCTTCGGCAGCGTGGTCACCCAATAGACCGCTTCCGTCACGTCTTCCGCCGTCAGCGCTGTGGTGCCTTCATACACCGCATCCGCGCGGCCATCGTCACCTTTGAAGCGCACGTTCGAGAACTCGGTGCCGCCCACCAGGCCAGGCTCGATATCGGTGACGCGCAGCGCGGTGCCGTGCAGGTCGGTGCGCAGGTTGAGGCTGAACTGACGCACAAACGCCTTGGTTGCCCCGTACACGTTGCCGCCGGCGTACGGCCAGCTGCCGGCTATCGAGCCAATGTTGACGATGTGACCGACGTTGCGCTCTACCATGGCAGGCAGCACGGCGCGCGTCATATACACCAGCCCTTTGTTGTTGGTGTCGATCATATTTTCCCAGTCTTCAACGCTGGCTTTATGCGCCGGTTCGACGCCCAGCGCCAGCCCGGCATTATTAACCAGCACATCGATATCACGCCATTCGGCGGGCAGGGCGGCGATGGCTTCTTCGATAGCCGCGCGATTACGCACATCCAGCTGCACGGTGTACAGGTTGTCGCCCAGTTCCTGTTTTAATTCCTGTAAACGCTCAGCACGGCGTCCGCTGGCGATCACTTTGTGACCTGTAGCAATGAAGCGGCGGGTGATACTTTGACCAAAACCGGCGGTCGCACCGGTAACAAAAATAATCATCTCACTGTTCCTTATACGATTTCAGGTTCTCTGCCACACCTTAGCATTAACCCCGCAGCGGCGCTCATGAAAAGCGTGAGCGGCGTGTTGCAGAATCTTTCCTGCACGTTTGCGGTGCAGTCCTGCACCATGAGCGTGCCCGATCAGGCACCTTTTCCCGGCGTAAAACGCCAGCGCAATGCGCAAGGGCAATACCACGAACAGGCAATCGGTTACGCATACGATTGCCTGCAATTTTTGCGACGATAATCGCGTTGAAATTGGGTATTTATCTGAATTTAAAGTGATTGTTGGGTGGACTTGCCTGGCATGCGGTTTGCAATATCTTTGCTATATCTATCTGAAACCTGCATTACACCCTGAAGGAAGCGTCATGTCTGACTCTGTTGTAACCCGCCTGCGCGCCAGTTTTTTTGATTTCCCCGCGCTGGCTGACAAGCCCGATGGCCTCGCCGACCAGGCACGCTACCTCGAAGACGGTCTGCTAACGCTGCGCTACGGCAAAGTGGTGAGTCTGGAGCGCTGGCAGCCGGCACTTCAACACCTTGAATCAACGCAGGTGATCGATCTGCGCGGCAAGCTGATCCTGCCGGGGTTTGTGGATACCCATATTCACTATCCGCAGACCGAAATGATCGGCGCGTTCGGTGAACAGCTGCTGGAGTGGCTCAATCAGTACACTTTTCCGGTCGAGAGGCAGTACCACTGTGCGGCGCACGCGGCGCGCATGTCAGCGTTTTTCCTGCAACAGCTGCTGGCCAACGGCACCACGACTGCGCTGGTGTTTGGTACGGTGCATCCGCAATCGGTAGACGCGCTGTTCAGCGCCGCCGAACAGCTGGAGATGCGGCTGATTGCCGGCAAGGTAATGATGGATCGCCACGCACCGCCGGAACTGACCGAAACGCCGGCGCAAAGTTATCAGCAGACGCGTGAGCTGATTCAGCGCTGGCACCAGCGCGGGCGTCTCGGTTATGCGCTGACGCCGCGCTTTGCGCCGACCTCATCGCCACAGCTGCTGGAAAAAGTGCAGCAGCTGAAAAACGAGTTTCCCGATACCTGGCTGCATACCCATCTCAGCGAAAATCAGCAGGAGATCGCCTGGGTAAAAACGCTGTTTCCCGCCCATGATGGCTATCTTGATGTGTATCACCAGCATCAGCTCACCGGCAAACGCAGCGTATTTGCCCACTGCCTGCATCTGGAGGATCGCGAATGGGAGTGCCTGCACGACACCGACTCGGCGATGGCCTTCTGTCCGACCTCCAACCTGTTCCTCGGCAGCGGACTGTTCAATCTTAAACGCCGCTGGCAGCAGCGCGTGCGCATGGGCATGGGCACCGATGTCGGCGCCGGCACCACCTTCAATATGCTGCAGACGCTGGGTGAAGCCTATAAGGTGGGGCAGCTGCAACAGTACAAACTCAGCGCCGCAGAAGCGATTTACCACGCCACGCTGGGCGGCGCCCATGCGCTGGATCTCGATGACAAAATCGGCAACTTCAACCCCGGTAAAGAGGCGGATTTTGTGGTGATCGATCCTGCCGTCTCTCCGCTGCAGCAGCTGCGCATGGCCAACAGCGACGATATCCATCAGCGTTTGTTTGTCCTGATGACGCTCGGTGATGACCGTAACATCGCGCAAACCTGGGTCAACGGTAAGTGCGTGTGGCAGCGCGAAAGCCATACGCACGCGCAAGGTTGTTGCCAGGCGACGAAACTGCCAGGATAAAAGCATCCCGCCGCAGGTGGCCGCGGCGTTGCTGATTATCAGGAGCGATAATGACTTCACGTGCCAATCCGTTTTTTAACGTCAGCCCGTTGCCGTACCAGACACCGCCGTTTGATCTGATCGACGAAGCGCATTTCCTGCCGGCGCTGGAAGCCGGAATTGCCGAAAAGCGCCAGGAAGTGGCGGCCATCGCCAGCAACCCCGAGCCGGCAACCTTTGCCAATACCTATGAAGCGCTGGAGCGCAGCGGTAGCCTGCTAAACCGGGTGTACCCCGTTTTTGCCGCGATGACCTCAGCCAATACCAGCGAGCGGCTCCAGCAGGTTGACGAGCTGATCACCCCGCAGCTGACGGCGCTCAATGACGAAATCTACCTTAACCCGGCGCTGTTTGCGCGGCTCGACAGCGTGTATCAGCAGCGCGGTTCGCAGTGCCCGGATGCCGAAGCGATGCGTCTGGTGGAAGTCACCTGGCAGCGCTTTCAGCTGGCCGGCGCCAGTCTGAGTGAGCGCGATAAAGCGCAACTGCGCGCCTGTAATCAGGAGCTGGCCAGTCTGGGAACGCGTTTCGGTAACCGGCTGCTGGCGGCAACTAACGCCGCCGCTTATACCGTCAGCAGCGCGGCGGCGCTGGACGGCCTGTCGCCGGCGGCGCTGGCACAGGCGAAGGACGCCGCTGAGGCGCGCGGGCTGCACGACGCATGGCTAATCCCTCTGCAAAATACCACCCAGCAGCCGGTGCTGCAGTCGCTGACGGTGCGCGCCACGCGCGAAGCGCTGTTTCAGCAGGCGCTGACGCGCAGCGAACAGGGTGACGACAACGACACGCGCGCCATCGTCTCGCGTATGGCGTAACTGCGTGCGCAGCAGGCCAGTCTGCTGGGCTTCGACAGCTTTGCAGCATGGAGCCTGCAGGATCAGATGGCGAAAACGCCGGAAGCCGCCCAGTCCTTTATGCGCAACATCGTGCCCGCCGCGACGGCGCGCGCCGGGCGAGAAGCGGCGGATATTCAGCAGCTGATCGCCGACCAAAACCACAGCTTCCCGCTGCGCGCCTGGGACTGGAATTACTACGCGGAGCAGGTACGCACCGCGCAATACGCGCTGGACGAAGGGCAAATCCGCCCCTATTTTGAGATCAACACTGTACTGGAAAAGGGCGTGTTCTGGTGTGCCAGCCAGCTGTATGGCATTCGCTTTGAACAGCGCCACGATCTGCCGGTCTACCATCCGGACGTCAACGTTTATGAGATTTTCGATGCCGACGGTGCACCGTTAGCGCTGTTCTACACCGATTTCTTCACGCGGGATAACAAGAGCGGTGGCGCATGGATGGGCAATTTCGTCGACCAGTCGACGCTGCTGGAAAGCCGGCCGGTGATTTACAACGTCTGCAATTACAGCAAGCCGCAGCCCGGTCAGCCGGCACTGCTCAGCTGGGATGAGGTGATCACGCTGTTCCATGAGTTTGGCCACACGCTGCACGGCCTGTTCGCCACCCAGCGCTATGCCAGCCTGTCCGGCACCGCCACGCCGCGTGATTTTGTCGAGTTTCCGTCGCAAATCAACGAACACTGGGCCAGTCAGGATCAGGTGTTTGCCCACTATGCACGTCATTATCAGACCGGTGAAGCGATGCCCGCTGCGCTGCGCGACAAAATGGTGCGCGCAGCGAAATTCAACAAAGGCTATGACATGACCGAACTGCTGGCGGCGGCACTGCTTGATTTGCAGTGGCACTCGCTGTCACCGCACGATAATCCGCAGGATGTCAGCCATTTTGAGCAGCAGGCGCTGGCGGCGGAGAATATTGCCCTGAGTGCCGTGCCGCCGCGCTATCGCTCCAGCTACTTCCGTCATATCTGGGGTGGCGGCTATGCGGCCGGGTATTACGCCTATATCTGGACGCAGATGCTGGCCGACGATGGTTATCAGGCGTTTGTCGAGCGGGGCGGTCTGACACGCGAAAATGGTCAGCGCTTCCGTGAGCAGATTCTGTCGCGCGGTAACAGCAGCGATCTGCAGCATCTTTGGCTGGCCTGGCGCGGTAAAGCGCCGGACATCGGGCCGATGCTGAAACACCGCGGCCTCGACGAGGCGTAACGCGCCGTAACCGAAGGGCCAGCCAGCGGTGCAGCTGGCTGGCCTGCACGCTTATCCCAGCGGACCGCCTTCAATGGTGTCACACATGCCGGCCAGCACGCGTTCGCCGGTTTCCTCTTTCAGTCCGGCATACCATTCCGCGGTGACCGCCGCATCTTTGGCGTGGGTGACATCACAACGCTTGCGCGCTTTCAGCACCAAATCACGGGTGCGCGCCACGCGCCGCGCTTCATAGCGCAGCAGCCCGTCCTCAATGCCCAGCGAGTGGGCGGTCAGGGTTTGCGCCAGTACCACCGCATCTTCCATGGCCGCACAGCCGCCCTGACCGATATCCGGCGTGGTGCTGTGTGCCGCATCCCCCAGCAGCGCCACACGTCCTCTGACAAAGCGGCTGAAGGGTTCGATATCATGAATCTCCACGCGATTGGTGGTTTGTGCGTCAATGCTGGCGATCAGCCGCTGGACCGGTTCGGCCCAGCCGGCAAAATAGCCGCGCAGATCGTCTTTCACCGTTGCGCGATCCTGCGCCAGCCCTTTCGGCAGCGGGACATCAAAGAAAAAGTAGAAGCGGTTACCGCTCACCGGCATCAGCGAGACGCGCTTGCCCTCGCCGACAAACGTGGTCCACTGATCGGCGGGCGCGATGCTCTCATCGATGGTGACCAGGCCATTCCAGTTAACGTAGCCTGCGTAGCGGCGCTCGACGTGTTCGCCCAGCACGTGATGGCGAATCACCGAGTGGGTGCCGTCGGCGGCCACCATAAAATCCCCTTCAGCCTGGCTGCCGTCATCAAACCAGGCGGTCACGCCGCTGGCATGCTGCTCCACCCGCACAACGCGTTTGCCAAAGCGGATGCGTTCGCGGCCGTAGCTGTCGATCAGCAGCGCCTGTAACTCTGCGCGTGCGACCGGATAAGGATACTCGCCGACCTGCTGCACCAGCGGTGACAAACTGAAGCGGGTCAGGGTGCTGCCGCTGTGGCCATCGTTGTAAGCCATAAACGCCATATTGCCGCCGAGCGCGCGCAGCTGTGCCTTGAGACCCAGCGCATTGAGGCACTTCACGCCGTTAGGCCAGATAGAGATAGCCGCGCCGACCGGTTTCATCTCTTTCACCGCTTCATACACTGCGGTGCTGAAACCCGCTTTTTCCAGCGCCAGCGCCGCGCTCATGCCGCCGATACCCGCTCCAATCACAATCGCTTTCATTACCGTCTCCTTTACTGTGCACCCTAAGCCATGCAACTTTTGTACCATCTTGCGGGGTCAGGGTGATGGCGAGTTAAAGTATTGAAAATAATGATTTATATTCCGGTTGGGTCAGACGCTGCTTCGGCAATGGGCGCAGATGCTGCACCTTAACAGGGCATCATCAGGCGGAAGGTGAACCAAAGGTTTCACGCTGGCAATCATCCGGCCAGCGTTCATACTCTCTACATCCATCCTGCGAGGACTGAATGATGAAATGGATAATGATGTTATGGCTGCTGGGCAGCCTGAGCGCAGCGGCCCAAACGCCGTGGCAGCCGGAGAGAAAAGGGGATTTGCCGCAGCTCACGCCGGTAGCAGCGAAGTGTGATGTCTCTTCCTGTCAGCAGAACTGTTACGTGCAGCAATCACAGTGCAAGAATGACAACGGCGGCGGCTGTGGCTCGCTGGCGCAGATTTGCGTACAAAACTGTGCCAGCCAGTGCCGCTAGAGCGTTTACGGATCGTCTTTGATGCGGCGATCGATGGCGAAGGGAGCGGAGGTCGCTGTGGCAATCAGCGCGGCCGCGCCCGGGTGATCGGGGTTAAACAGCGCATTATCTTCGCCGGTGAGGATGCTGGGCACCGTCATCAGCAGGGGAAAGCCGTTGTGCGGATCGAGAAACGCCGCGCCGATGGCCTGCGTCTCCTCCTGCTGCTGATATTTTTCCCAGCCGGCCGGCAGTTTACTGCTGTCGAGGGCGATGATGTCGGACTCCGGTACCGCCAGGGTAAACACCACAAAGCGGCTTTGCTCCAGCAGCGTTTTCCCGGCGTGCACCACCAGTTCCAGCGTCGCCAGCGCTTTAGAGCTGCTGAGGTAAACCGCTTTCATCCCGGGCGGATTCCAGCGGCCACCCCATTTTTCTGCGCCAGCACCGTTAAACGCCTGGCTGGCGTATTCCGCTTTGACAATTCGATAGAACACCCTGACGGGTGTGGCCGGATCCTTCCGTCGTGTCATCAGACAATCACTCCGTGCTCCAGGCGGCCAATCAGCGTCAGCACCGCATCGCAGCCGGCGGGCGTACTGAGCATGTTAATCGGCTGCGCGTTGTCGAGCGCCAGCGCGGGCTGATACATCCAGTGCATCGCCACTTCCGGATCGCCAGCGAACAGCTGGATCACCGCATCCAGCACTTCAAACACCTGATAGATGCGTGCACCCTGTTCGACCGAAAGCTGCGATCCGGACTTCTCGCGGCGCCGGTAGGTGTTGCGGTCAATCGAGACCATTTGCGCGATGTCGATCGGCGTCGCTTTCAGAATCGTGGCGGCGCGTTCGACAATGCCGACATCCATGCCTTCGGTGATCAACTTATGCGCCTTAAGCCGGTTACGCGGCAGCCCCATCTGATCCATAAAAGAGGGGCGGGCGTGCTGAATCAGCGACGGATCAAAGATGCGCGATCCGCTGGTGGGATTAAAAGCCGATGCGGTGGACATCACAACCTCCTGATAATGTTCATGTGAACATTTTTATGCATCAAGTGTACAGCATTTGCCCGCCGGTGTCATGGTTTGTTCACGCCGCACCGCCATTAACTGGCGGTGCGCCAGATGTCGCTCATCGCCAGCTCAAGTTTTTTAAACAGCCGGTAGCGGGTGTCAGGGAACGCGAAGCGCGCTGCGCGAGGCTGCAGCGCCTCCGGCGCAAGGGTAACCGCCTGCTGCACGGCGGCAGCCAGATTCGGCCACTGACCCACGCCCACGCCCGCACACAGGGCCGCGCCCAGCGCCCCGGTTTCGTGGCAGGTTGCGACGCGAATCGGCATCCCCAGCACATCGGCAAACATTTGCGGCCAGACACTACTGCGCGTCGCGCCGCCGGAGAGCGTGGCCTGGTTGACCGTAATGCCTGCCGCGCGCAGCCGGTCAATGTGCGCCCGGTGGGCAAAGGTTACGCCTTCAAACAGGGCAAACAGCATGTCAGCGCGCGTATGCCAGCCGCCGAGGCCGTAAAAGCCGGCTTTGGCGGGTTCGGCTTTCCGCCCTGAATAGAGGTAAGGGTGATACAGCGGCAGCTGCGCGTCAGGCCTGACCTGTGCCACGCTGTCGCTGCTGCGCGCCGCGCCCTGGCCGGCGCGGCCATCATCAAATTCACGCAGGAACCAGTCAAGATTGGCGGCAGAAGTGGCGCTGGCCTCGATCGCCATGTAGCGGTCGCGTTCGATGATCGAATTCATAAACACCGGGCGCAGATAGTCAGGTTTGTCGACCACCACCTGATTGATGCTCCAGGTACCGGCGACAATGGAGGCCTCACCGCAATTCACTACGCCCGAGCCGACCGCGCTGGCAACCACGTCAAACATGCCGGCCACCACCGGGATGCCGGCCGGTAAACCGGTCAGCTGTGCCGCCCGGGCCGAGACCACGCCGGTGAACTCGCAGGATTCACGCAGCGGTGGCAGCAGGGCGAGCGCCTCTTCGATGCCGTACAGCGCCAGCAATTCGCCACTGTAGCCGCGCTGGCGGTAATCAATCAGCCCGGCACCGGCGGCATCCGAATAGTCCGCGCTGACGTTGCCGCACAGAAAATGGGCGATGACATCTTTGGCACACAGCAGATGGCCGATCTGCGCCCAGCGTTCCGGCTGATGCTGACGTATCCAGCTGATCAGCACCGGCGTGGCGGCGGGCCACGGTTTTTGTAATGACAGCGCGTAAATCTGCTGCGCCGCACCGCTGGATTCCAGCGCCTGCACCGTGGCGCGGGCGCGATGATCAATCGACTGGATGCCAAACAGTGGGCGCTGCTGACGATCCAGCGCATACAACCCGTTGCCGTGACCGGCGGCCCCGACGGCAATCACTTCGCTGCCACGCGTGCCGGCTTGCTGCAGGCAGCGACTCACCGCGTTGCTGACGCCGCGCCAGATATCTTCAACTGGCCGTTCAGCATAGCCTTCCTGCGGCTGATGCGTTTCGCCGGCGCACTCCGCTACCGACAGCACGCGGCCGCTCAGGTCAAACAGTACCGCTTTGATCATGGTGTTTCCGGCATCGATGCCGAGAATCTGGCTCATATCCGACTCCGTTTCAGGCGAAGACGGCGCACCGCTTAAGCGCCGGTGCAGGTCACGCTTAACCCTGCTGGTAGATGTCCAGCGCATCCGCGCCGCTGACACCCTGATGAATAATCGCCATCAGCGCGCTGACCACGCGTGACGGATTATCATGTTGATAAACGTTGCGTCCATACACCATGCCGCTGGCACCCTGCGCCATCAGCGCGGCGCTTTTCGCCAGCACCGCGCCCAGTTCCCCTTTACCGCCGCCGCGCACCAGCGTCGGACAGCGCGCCGCCTCCACCACACGATGGAAATCCTCTGTGTTATCCGTGGGGTCGGCTTTAATGATGTCGGCGCCCAGCTCCCGCGCCAGCCGCACCAGCGGCACGATTTGTCTGACGTCACCGAGCGAGCCGTACGCCGCGCCCTGGCCGGCGGGGGCCATCACCAGCGGCTCCACCATCAGCGGCATGGCATAGCGATCGCAGGCCTGGCGCAGGCGGCCAATGTTCTCCACGCACATGCGAAAAATGCCCGGTTCATCCGGGATCTGATAGAGATTGACCACCACCGCGGCGGCATCCATCTGCAGCGCGGCAAGAATCGGTGCCTCCGGATTGTGCAGCACCGCCCACATCTCGCGGTGGCGCGCCGCGTTATAGGCATTGCCGACGTCGGTGCGCATCACCAGCGCCGGTTTGCGTCCGGCAACGCGCTGCAGCAGATCGGCCTGACCATAATTGACCTGGATCGCATCCGGCTGTGCGGCAATCAGGTTGCGCATCACGCTTTCAATATCTTCTAGCCCCAGCAGAAAATCGGGCTCGTTGGCGATGCCGTGGTCGATCGCCACATCCAGGCACTTGCCGTGGTGAAATAACCGGTTGAGGCGAACTTTAGGGGTGAGTGACATCCTGAATTTCCTCCTGTGAAAACGCGGATGCGAGCGCGTGCAGCCCATGGCGCTGCGCCAGGCTGATTGCGGTGTGCTGCAGATGTTCAGCGCGCTGGCTGTCCTGCCAGCCGAGCGAGTCGGCCAGCAGCTGCGAAATTTCCTGCATGAGCGGCGGCGTTAATTCACCGCAGATAGCCAGCGACGTGCGGCGCACCAGCACATCTTCCAGCTGGCACACCTGTTCATGCTCAATCAGATAGCGCAGTTCGGTGGCGCTGTAACCGGCATGATGCTGCAGCGGCTGTTCGCCGTGCTGCTGAATCTGCTGCAGCAGCGGCAGGGCCCGGCTGCCGTAGCGTTTCGCCAGTTGCGTCACGCGCGCCAGCGGAATGTCATATTGCTGCGCCAGCGCACTGAGCCAGGCGGGCTGGGCGGACGGCGCCGGAAAATCCCGGCCGCCGCCAATCGGCAGGTCGCTGCTGGAGACGCGACGCTTTTCTCCCAGCAGGCGCAACACGCGGTCGGCGGCCTCTTCCCCGAAGCGGCGGAAGGTGGTCCATTTACCGCCGACCAGACATAGCGTGCTCCAGGCGCGCGCGTGGTCAGGCGGCAGCAGCACCAGCGAATGGTTACGTGAAATCTGGCCATTCACTTTGGCCTCGCTGGCCGGCAGCGGGCGCACGCCGCAGAAGGTGTAAACCACTGCGGATGCTGGCACCACAATGTCAGGAAATACAAAGCGCAGCGACTCAAGAATGTAAGCCTGCTCTTCGGCTTCGCACACCACGCTATCGGGGTCATCAACGCGGATATCGGTGGAGCCCACCAGCACTTTGCCGAACCAGGGAAACATAATGCACACCCGGCCTTCCTGATTTTCGAAATAGACCATTTCACCGTCCAGCATCTGTAACAGCTGGGGATGATCGAGGATCAGATGCGACCCTTTGGTGCCGCCTATCAGTCTGGTCGGTGGTGAATGCACGGCCAGCTGCTGATTCAGCTGGTCGATCCACGCGCCGCCGGCATTCACCAGCACGTGCGGCTGCAGGCTAAAGCGCTCACCGCTCAGCGTATCTTCCAGCAGCACCGTCTCGTCGCTGGCGCTGACCACCCGCAGATAATTGAGCGCCAGCGCCTCCGGGCAGGCGCGTTCCGCATCTTCAATCAGCTCAAACCCGAGTCGCTCCGGCGCGCTGATCCACGCATCGTAGTAGCTGGCGCTGTATTTCACCCAGGGCGCGAAGCCAGGCCAGCGATCGCGCGTGGCGGCTTCGTTACGCAGCTGGTGGCGCGGCATAGCGCCGTACTGTCGCGTGTAGAGGTCGTACAGGCTCAGACCGGTTTTGATCAGCAGCGCGCCGCGCCGGGTGGGCTTATCACTCAGGCGCAGGAAACGTCGCGTGGCGTTAACCAGTCCACCGCCGAGATTATCGATCGGTACGGTGGTGCGCAGCGGAAACACATAGTGCGCGGCGTTTTTCAGCAGGCGATCGCGCTCCATCACCGACTCCTTCACCAGGCCAAACTCGCCGGTCTCCAGATAGCGCAGGCCGCCGTGGATCATGCGCGACAGCGCGCCGCTGGCCGCCTGGCACCAGTCACCTTTCTCCACCAGCACCGCAGGAATGCCCTGTAATGCCAGCTCACGAAAAGTACTGATGCCGTTGATGCCGCCGCCGACGATCAGCACCGGCAGCGAACTGCGCGCGCGCAGGCGGCTAAGCCGTTGTTCGCGGGTCAAAACCTGTTCCATTCTCAGCTCCTTGCGATGAACGCTTACTTGTCAAAGGTATAGGAGCGGGCGCAGCAAACGGCAAATCAGGTCATACAGGATGTGATTTTGTTCACTACCAATGAGAATTGTCGGGAAGCCTGGCAGGGGTAACGATATACTGCCGGTCAGACATCATGGTTAACCTGCAGGAAAAGGAATTTTCATGTTTTCATGGGCCCGATTAAGCGCACTTGCGCTGCTGGTCAGCGGCAGTGCGCTGGCAACGACATCACCAGACAGCATCATCAAACCGCTGATGCAGCAGTATCAGATCCCCGGTATGGCGGTGGCGATTCTGCACGACGGCAAAACCGAATTTTATAACTACGGCGTGGCATCGAAAGAGAGCGGACAGCCGATCAACGAGCAGACGCTGTTTGAAATCGGTTCGCTGAGTAAAACGTTTACCGCCACCTTAGCCAGCTATGCGGCGCAGCAGAACAAACTGAATTTCAGCGACGCGGCCAGCCAGTGGCTGCCGGAACTGAAAGGCAGCGCTTTTGATCGGGTCTCGGTGCTGAATCTGGCGACGCACACCAGCGGCACGCCGCTGTTCGTACCGGATGACGTGACCAATACCCGCGAGCTGATGCGCTGGTACAAACAGTGGCAGCCAGAGGCCCAGCCGGGCACGGTGCGCGTTTATTCCAACCTCGGTATCGGTATGCTCGGCATGATTGCGGCTAAAAGTCTGCATCAGCCGTTCATCAGCGCGATGGAAAAGCAGCTGCTGCCGGCGATGGGCATGACGCACAGCTATGTGCAGGTGCCTGCATCACAGATGGGGCGCTACGCCCAGGGTTATAACAAGCAGGATCGCCCGGTGCGGGTCACGCCAGGCCCGCTGGATGCGGAATCCTATGGCCTGAAATCCACCTCTGCCGATCTGATTCGCTGGCTGACCATTCAGCTGCAGCAACAGCCGGTCGCGCCCGCATGGCAACAGGCGGTGGCCGCGACGCATCAGGGCTATTACCACACCGAGGCCGCTTTTACTCAGGCGATGATGTGGGAATATTACCCGCTGCCGGTGACCACGCAGCAGCTGGTGGATGGCAACAGCGGCGCGCGCATCATGAAGGGCATGAAAGCCACGCGGATTACGCCGCCGCAGGCTGCGCCGCAGCAGGCGTGGTACAACAAAACCGGCTCCACCAACGGATTCGCCACCTACGCGGTCTTTATTCCGTCGCAGCGGGTTGCGCTGATTATGCTGGCAAATAAGTGGTTCCCGAATGACGATCGGGTGGTGGCTGCGGAAAAAATCATCAGCAACATCGGGAAGGGCGAATGATCACCATCAGAGCGCTGCGCGCAGAAGACTTTATGCCGTGGCTGGCGCTGTGGCAGGGCTATCAGCGCTTTTATCAGACCACCATTGACGATAACACCACCGGCGAGAGCTTTCGCCGCTTGCTGTCCCGCGCGGAACCCATGCACTGTCTGGTGGCCGAGCAGGACGGCGCGATGGTCGGGCTGGTGCATTTTCTTACCCATCGCTCAACCTGGACTCAGGGCGACTACTGCTATTTGCAGGACCTCTACGTCAGCGAAGCCGCGCGCGGTCTGGGTGCCGGCAAGGCGCTGATTCTGGCGGTCTATGAACAGGCGGAGAAGCTCGGCTGTTCGCGCGTTTACTGGCTGACGCAGGCGTCTAATAGCCACGCGCGGGCGCTGTACGATCGGCTGGCGCAACAAACCGACTTTGTGCAGTACCGTCATTTATTCGATCAGCCGTAATTTTCCCGGGCTGCCATGGAGGGCGGCCCCCGCGTGCCTGATCAAGGCGCGCTTGCGTTATTCATCCCACCGTTTCGCTCCATGATCCCTTTCAAACGAAAATCCCTCAGATAAATAACTGTGACCATGCTCGCTATTTTTTGCCTGCGTGCTGTCTTTTTGTTCGCACGATGTTATGAATGAATATGTAATGTGTTTCGAATGAAACTTAAGCGTAAACAGACGGAGTGCGAGATGAACACCACTTTTACCTCAGAACAACAACCCGACGATTTTAAACAGCATGTGCGCCTGATGAAGCAGGTGCTCAGAGCACAGATTGGCGATGTCGAAGGCCTGTTTGAGCAGGTCAGAAGTAAGATTGTCAGTGAAATCGCGGCCGCGCGCGCCGAAGAGAAGCAGCACGGAACGGCGTGGCCGCAGGTCAGCTTCGCGGATCTGGCCGCCGGTCGCATCAGCGAACAGACCAAAGATCATATCCGCCGCCGCGGCTGCGTGGTGGTGAAGCAAACCTTCAGCCGCGAGCAGGCGCTGGCGTGGGATGCTGACATGCTCAACTACCTCGACGACAATGATTTTGACCGCGTCTATCAGGGGCCGGGTGACAACTTCTTTGGCAATCTCGATGCCTCGCGGCCGGAGATCTATCCCATTTACTGGAGCGATGCGC
Organism: Pantoea sp. Morm; assembly: GCF_016643525.1. Lineage (NCBI taxonomy): Bacteria > Pseudomonadati > Pseudomonadota > Gammaproteobacteria > Enterobacterales > Erwiniaceae > Pantoea > Pantoea sp. Morm. Next base: position 19,433 of record NZ_VOQX01000046.1, read on the forward strand.
AGATGTCTGCACGCCAGAGCGAGGCCATGGCGCAAACCCAGGCGTTCCTCAATCGCCTGTGGAAATTCGAATCCGCCGGTACGCGCTGGTTTGATCCGGACGTGAGCATCATCTATCCGGATCGCATCCGGCGCCGGCTGCCGGGTACCACCTCAAAAGGGCTGGGCGCGCACACCGATTCCGGCGCGCTGGAGCGCTGGCTGTTGCCGGCCTATCAGCAGGTGTTTAGCAAGATCTTTTCTAACCAGTTCGATCAGTACGATCCGTGGGATGCGGCGCACCGCACGGCCGTGCAGGAGTATCAGTCTGGCACCACCACCAAATGTTCGGTGTTCCGCACTTTCCAGGGCTGGACCGCACTCTCTGATATGCAGCCCGGTCAGGGACTGCTGCACGTGGTGCCGGTGCCGGAAGCCATGGCTTATCTGCTGCTGCGTCCGTTACTGAAAGATGTGCCGGAAGAGGAGCTGTGCGGCGTGGCGCCGGGCAAAGTGCTGCCGGTATCAGAGCGCTGGCATCCGGAATTAATCGCCGGCCTGTGTTCGATCCCGGCGCTGCAGGCGGGCGATTCGGTGTGGTGGCACTGCGATGTGATTCATGCGGTGGCACCGGTAGAAAATCAGCAGGGCTGGGGCAACGTGATGTACATTCCTGCCGCGCCGATGTGCGATAAAAACGCCGACTATGCGCAGCAGGTGGCGCAGGCGCTGGCGACCGGTGTCTCGCCGGGCGATTTCCCCAAAGAGGATTACGAAGCCAGCTGGCGCGGCCGTTTTACGCCGCAGGATCTGAATGAAAACGGCCGGCGCAGTCTGGGATTAGCGTGATTTCTGCTAAGCTGGGCAAAAACTTTTTTACAGCAGGCTCTATGAACGCACGTCATCAGCACATTATTCAACTGGTCAGCGAGCGCGGCAGCGTCAGCGTCAATGAACTGGCGCAAACCACCGGCGTTTCGGAGGTGACGGTGCGTCAGGATTTGAACCTGCTGGAGAAGGGCGGCTTTCTGCGCCGCGTGCACGGTTCCGCCGTGGCACCGGAAAGTGATGACGTAGGCGCGCGCATGCAAACCCGCTTTGCGGTGAAAAAACGCCTGGCGGAGTACGCCGCCGGGCTGGTTAACCCCGGCGAAACGGTGTTTATTGAAGGCGGCAGCACCAATGCGCTGCTGGCGCGAGAGCTCAGCCATCGGCAGGACATCACCATCATCACCGTCAGCCATTACATCGCCGGACTGCTGCGTGAGCAGGGCGGCGATGTGATTATCCTCGGCGGGCTGTTTCAGAAAAGCAGTGAGTCAGTGGTCGGGCCGTTAACGCGGCTGTGCATTCAGCATCTCAACTTCCATAAAGCGTTTATTGGCATTGACGGCTGGGATGAGGCGACCGGTTTCACCAGCCGCGACATGCTGCGCTGCGATGTGGTGAACGCCATCATGGAAAAACCGACGCACACCGTCGCGCTCACCGACTCCTCCAAATTTGGTCAGATTCATCCCTATGCGCTGGCGCCGCTACAGCCGTTTAAGCAGGTGATCACCGACGCGGAACTCGCCGCAGGCTGGCAGCAGCAGCTGCGCGCGCAGTCGCTGCAGCTCAGTCTGGTTTAACCTTTATTGCGTTCAATCTCTCCCTCAGGCTTAGCGTTATCAGCCATTGATTGCATCGACGCACTATTCATGTAATAAATAAAGTTACATGATGACAACCGATCGGGACAATGATGACGCAAAATACCAACGATATCTTCAACGAAGAGTTTGCGCGGCAGTACGACGCGTATAACGGCAAACATCAGCCAATCGCCGATAATCTGCATCTGCTGATTTCACTGGTGCTGGACAACGCGCCGCCGCAGGCGCGGGTGCTGTGTGTGGGCGTCGGGACCGGCAGCGAAATTATCCGGCTGGCGCAGCAGCACCCGGAATGGCAGTTTACCGGTGTCGATCCCTCACCGGACATGCTGGCGGTCTGCACAGAAAAACTCACCGCCGCCGGGATACGGGCGCGCTGCCAGCTGCATCAGGGCTACCTTAACGACGTGCCGGTTACCGCCGATTACGATGTGGTGCTTTGCCTGCTGGTGACGCATTTTATCCAGCATCCGCAGCGGGCGGGTATTTATCAGCAGATGCAGCAGCAGCTCAAACCGGGCGGACGCTTAGTGACGGCAGAAATTGTCGGCGATGTGCAGGATACCGGCTTTGATGAACAACTGCTGTTCTGGAAAACCATGCATGAGAGCGCCAGCGGCAGGGCGCAAAATCTGGATGAGATGAAGCAGATGCTGACGCAGCGGCTGCTGTTACTGCCTGCTGCCCAGACCGAAGCGCTGATGGCGCAGGCCGGGTTCACGCCGCCGCAGCGCTTCTTTCAGTCGCTGCTGATACATGGCTGGACGGCGCGCAAGCGCTAAACCGCTTAATAAGGTTGAGTGAGCTGACGATTCAATAAGATAGCAGCGCCTGCGCCGTCAGCTCGTCGGTGATCAAACCGGTGACGAGTCCGCTGGCCAGCACCGCGCGGATCGCCGCCACTTTACTCGGTCCGCCGGTCAGCGCCACGATCTCTGCGCGCTGCGCCAGATCCAGCGGTACCGACAGCGTGCGTGCCGTCAGCGAGTTGTGAATCATCTGCCCGTCGGCGGCAAAAAAGTGCCCCAGCAGTTCGCCCACCGCGCCGGCTTCCGACAGGGCGCGGATCTCGGCTGCATCGATCATTCCGGCTTCCACCAGCTGGGCGGCTGGTTCCACGGTGCCAATGCCTACCAGCTTCACTTCACTGTGCGCGGCCATGCTAAACACTTCGCTGACGCCACGCTGCGCCAGCAGCACATCGCGATCCTCTTCGGTGTTGGCAAAAAACGGTACCGGCATCATGTAGGCCTGCGCACCGGTTTTTTCGGCGATGCGATGCATCACGTCATGCGGATTGAGCGCGTAGTTGCGCGTCAGGCAGCCGAGCAGGGAGACAAAGCGCAGGTGCGGCGCGTCGATACGTGCCAGCTGGTGAATTGCTGCCGACAGCGTCCGGCCGTGGCCGAGACCCAGCGTGATCGCCGGCGTGGAGGCCAGCAGATTACGTAAATAGTCGGCACCGGCCATGCCCAGCGCGCGCACTGGCAGGCCTTCTTCACCGAGATCGGGTGCCACCTGACAAAAGTTCAGGCCGTAGCGGCTGCGCAACTGCTCTTCCAGCGTCACGCAGGCGACAATCGCGCCGTCGATGGTGACTTTCACCGCGCCTTCGGCCACCATGCGCGCAATCAGCCGATGGGTTTTCACCGACGGCAGGCCGAGCCGTTTGGCCACTTCAGCCTGCGTCAGGCCGCCAACATAGTGCAGCCAGGCCGCCCGCAGGGCCAGAGAGTCATCGCGTTCAGCGGAAGTCGGTGCGGATTTCATCGGGTTGTCCCTGTCTGGTTGAGGGGTGCTGCGAGCTGACGAAAGCCCTCAGCACGGCATGCTCACGCGAGATGCAAATCCTGCACCCCGGTATCAATATGGTCGGCCCAGAACGCCACGCTTTCGGCAATCTCCGCCACCACATTGCTGTCGGTGGGTTCGCGCTCTTTGAAGCTTAGTTCGAGGCAAATCTCGTTATCCTGCGCGCCGCCGCGCGCCAGCGCCTCGAGCAGCGGCTGCGGCTGAATGCGACCGCCGGCATTGTACTGCAATGTAAAGGGCCTGTGCCCGCCTTTATCCATCATGCTCTGCTTTATATGGATGATGGGCGAAACGCGCGGCACCGCTTCAGCCCACGCGTAAGGATCGTAGTCACGCGGATCGTCAGAGGTGACATCGCCATGATCGATATCCGCCATCATCCACATCGGCAGGGCAAACTGTGCCGCGCTCAGCCGCTGTTGCAGCGCCATACAGGCGGGAATGGTTTCGCCAAATTCGCGTCCGACGCTCATCGGTTCCCAGAACAGGTAACGCAGACCGGCCGCTTTGGCGTGTTCCGCCACTTCCGCCCAGCAGTCAATGGCGATGGCAATCAGCGCTTCACGCCGCGCCACATCGTTAAAATCCCGCTGGGTGAAGATGGCAAACTGCGAGCCCACCGCGACGCCGCCCAGTTCCGCGGTGATGTCGGCAAAGGTTTTAAACCAGTCAATGTAGTAGCGACGTACCGCCGCATCCGGATGACCAAAATGGTTGAGGCGGCCATACGGGCCGGTCATGCCGGAGGTGACGCGCACGCCGGTGTCACGCAGCGCCTGCTGCATGCGGCGCGTCATGTGGGTGAGGGTGGCAGCAGGCCAGCCGGGATTGATAAACTCATGTGTTAGCTGCAGATCGCGGATGCGGATCTGCTGAGCCACGGTGTGAATTAAATCGCCGGGATCGGCGAAGCGGTTCACCAGCGGATTGGTATTCAGCGAAAGCGTTAGTGGCATGCGGCACCTCTCAGCCAGCGTGGGCGCGCAGCGGCGCGGCAGGGTGGAAAGTCTGTTCGAACCACTGGCTGAACGCGGTGCGCTGTGCAGTGCTCAGGTGCAGCTGATGTTTGGTGCGACGCCAGAGAATGTCTTCCGGCTGCTGCGCCCATTCGTACTGCACCAGATAACGTACCTCGGCCTCGTACAGCTGGCCGCCAAAATGCTCACCGAGATCGCTCAGCGAACTGGCGGTGCCCAGCAGCGTGCTCATACGCGCACCGTACAGTCGCGCATAGTGCTTGCGCAGCGGCTGCGGCAGCCACGGCCAGCGCGTTTTGATCTCCTCCAGGAAGCTGTCAAAATCGGCATGGGCGATCTCGCCGCCCGGCAGCGTGGCGCTGCGCGTCCAGTCCGCGCCCATGTTGGGGAAAAACGGCGCCAGCTGTTGCAGCGCATGCTCGGCCAGCTTGCGGAACGTGGTAATTTTGCCGCCGAACACGTGCAGCAGCGGCGCATCCTGTTGATTATCCAGGTCGAATACATAATCCCGCGTTACCGCCGAGGGATTACCTTTGCCGTCGTCAAACAGCGGCCGTACGCCGGAGAAGCGGGTAATCACATCGCTGGCGCGCAGCTTAACCTTGAAGTAGCGATTCACCACGTCGATCAGGTACTGCTGCTCGCTATCATCCGCACTGACATCTTCCGCTTTGCCCTGCCAGGGAATGTCGGTGGTGCCGATTAACGCTTTATCACCCTCATAGGGATTGATAAAAATCACCCGCTTGTCGGTGTTTTGCACCAGATAGGCCTGCTGGCCCTCCCAGAATTTTGGCACGATGAGGTGCGAGCCTTTCACCAGCCGCACGCTGCGCTGGCTTTGCGTATGGCTAACCTGATTGACGATATCCAGCACCCACGGCCCGGCGGCATTCACCAGCGCGCGGGCGAACACGGTGCGCTGCGCGCCGCTGGCCTGATCCTGCAGGGTAATCTGCCATTTGCCCGGCAGACGCTGCGCTGCCACGCAGCGGGTGCGCGGCAGAATGGTGGCGCCGCGCTCGGCGGCATCCAGCGCATTGAGCGTCACCAGCCGGGCATCGTCCACCCAGCAATCGGAGTACTCAAAGCCTTTCTGATGGCTGTCCAGCAGCGGCGCGCCCTCAGGATCGCGCGTCAGATCGAGCACGCGCGTGCCCGGCAGTTTTTTGCGTCCGCCGAGGTGGTCATACAGAAACAGCCCCAGCCGCACCAGCCACGCCGGACGATCGGACGGGCTGTGCGGCAGCACAAAGCGCATCGGCCAAATGATGTGCGGCGCCGCGTTCAGCAGCACCTCGCGTTCAATCAGCGCCTCGCGCACCAGGCGGAATTCGTAGTACTCCAGATAGCGCAGGCCGCCGTGCACCAGTTTACCGGAGCGCGAGGAGGTGCCTGCGGCAAGATCGTCTTTTTCACACATCATCACCGACAGCCCGCGCCCGGCGGCATCGCGCGCGATACCGGCACCGTTAATGCCACCGCCGATCACAAACAGATCCAACGTGTTGTCACTCATGCGTTACTCCTTAAAACTGTTTAATGCCTGCCAGGCGGCAGGAAGATCGCGGCGGATCTGCTGATACTGAGGGAACAGCTGCTGGTAGCGCTGCATCAGCGCAGGCGACGGCGCTTCGGCGTCGTCCAGCAGCGGGCGCACCCAGCGTTCAACGCACTGCGCCATGTCCGGATACGCGCCAATCGCCACCGCCGCCATCATGGCCGCTCCCGCTGCGCCGGCTTCCTCGCGCTGGCTGATGCGCACCGGCGCGCCGATGCAGGCGGCAAGAATCTGCCTGAGCGGCTGCGATCGCACCGCACCGCCGGTAAGGCGAATTTCTCCCGGCAGCGTGGCGCCCATCGCCTGATAACAGTCGCGAGCTGCCATGCCGATGCCTTCAATCACGCCGCGCACCAGGTCGCCAAAGTTGTGCTGGTAGTTGAGGCCGGTGAAACTGGCGCGCGCGTCGGCGTTGACGAACGGTCCGCGTTCACCGGCCAGCGAAATGTAAGGATGGAACAGCAGGGTGCCCGGCTGCGCGTCGTTGAGCCAGCGATCGATCTGCTGCACCAGCCGCGCATGATCGGTTTCACAGCCAAAGCTGCTCAGCAGATCGCTGGCCACGTTCAGCAGCCAGTCGAGATTGAGCGTGGAAGCCATGTTGGTTTGCACCTGAGTGACATAACCTGGCCACGGCAGCGGGATCACGTAGCCGGTTTGCGCCGGGTTGAGCCATACCTCGTCAATAGTGACGCTGCGCAGATGCACGCCGGTTGAGCCGACAATCGAACAGGCGGTATTGGCTTCACCGGTGTGCACCCCGGCACCGAGTGCGGTCATCGCCATATCGACATAGCCGAGGCATACCGGCGTGCCAGCCAGCAGGCCGGTTTGCCGCGCGGCGTCAGCGGTGAGGCCATGGGTGATTTGCGTGCCGTCGATGATCTCCGGCAGCAGGTGGCGCCGGTGGTTAAGCCCCAGCGCGTCAATCACCGTATCGTCATAGCGCTGGTGGCGATAGTTGCCAAAGGTAAAGCTGGCTTCAGATGGGTCGGTGGCGCGCACACCGGTCAGATTGAGATAGAGCCAGTCCTTACAGTGCAATGCCACTTCGGCGCGCGCCAGCAGTTCGGGATAGTGCTGGTCCATGTGCGCCAGCTGCGCGCCCTGCTGGCAGGTGTTAAGACCGGTGCCGGTGGCCTGAAAGCGTGCGGCGGCCAGCGGCTGCTGATTAAGTTTTTCCACCGTGGCGGCGGCGCGGGCATCCAGCCAGATCCACGCATCGTCCACCGGCTGATTATCAGCACCGACCAGCCAGCTGCCGTCGCCCTGGGCGGTCACCGCCACGGCCACCACGCGCGCCGCCAGATTCTCCACCCGATCGCCGAGCTTGTGAATCGCACTGACCGCATCCTGCCAGGTTTGCGTCATTGACTGCTGGGCGGCACCGCCTGCGCTGCGGTAATAGCGATTGCGCGCCGACGCGCACGCCAGCTGGTTACCTTCCAGATCAAACGCCACCGCTTTAACCACCGAGGTGCCGGAATCCAGACCCAGAATGATATCGCCACTCTCCACATACACCTCCGTTCGCTGCTCCCGGTGCGGGAACCCCTGTTTGGTTTATCCGCAGCCTTGTTAATGAGCTGTGATGATTTTGCTAAATACTGTCTTACACCACTTCTCATGGAGATAACATATCTGATGTATTATTTTTCTCAAAAAAGAATAAATTTCACTCCGGATGGCGAATCCGATCACAAAATCAGTGGGAATTGCGGATGCGCCTGAACACTGTGAAAGGTTTTTAATGATTGTATTAAAGGGGTTTTTAAAAGAATTAAGGGTGATTGTGGGCAAATAAGCGATCCAGATCGCGCTGTGCGAAAAATTGCGCGCCACCTGTTGACAATTTAGTCACAACAGCACAATTCTCATCACGCAAGTTATCACATTTATAACATTGCGCGGCGATGAATATCGTCGCTGTGCATCCTGAGAGGTCACGTTATGTCCGAGGTCTCAATCTTAACGCAGCAGCTGGCACGCAAACGTCGGCGGCGCTACATACTCAGCGGCGTGGTGATCGTGGCGCTGGTAGCCGCCATGGCGCTGGATACCAAAGTAGTGCGCATCGGTTCGGCGGACGACGCGCGTCAGCAGGGCTTCTCCGCAGACAGCTACGGGCAGAAAACCTTTCCCGGTATCCAGCAGGATGTCGAAGCGCGCGCGCTGGATGCCGCCACGCTGGCGGCCGCACTGAACAGCGATCGGCAGCAGGCGGTGGCCAGATACGGTGTCGGCTCGCCGCTGCCGGTGCTGCCGGTCAAACTGCAGGGCGTGGTGCAGCCGGGGCAAATGGGTGTCTTCCCGTTACAGGTCGCCGGTCTGCCAGCGGGCACGCAGTTGAGGTTGCAAACCGGCCCGGCGATCACCGGCACCGATTTGCGTGATGCCAGCGGCAAAATTCAGTTTGGTGATTTTACTAATCAGATCGAATACCAGAACGCCGGGGCGGCGATTAATCGCGCCATGAAAGTGGCGGTGCTGGAGAAACTGGACCGCGACGCGCTGCCGGGCAAAACCGTGCAGGTGGTCGGCGTGTTCCGTCTGCTCAGTCCGACCAACTGGCTGATTACGCCGGTGCGCGTGGAGGTGCAATGAAACCGTTCAACGTCAACCCGGCGCTGCTGAAAGGAGAAGTGATTCTGCAGGCGCGCAACGTCAGCAAAGTGTATGGCTCCACCCATGCGCTGAAAGGCGTCAATTTTGAAATCCGCCGCGGCGAAGTCACCACGCTGTTCGGTGAAAACGGCGCCGGTAAATCGACGCTGATGAAAATTCTTTCTGGCGTGATTACGCCAACATCCGGGGAAATTCTGTTAAACGGCGAAGCAAAGGTGTTCCGTTCGGCCACCGAGGCGCGCGACTGTGGTATCTCGATTATTCATCAGGAGCTGAATCTCGCGCCCAACATGAACGTGCGCGACAACATTTTTATGGGGCGCGAAATCATGCGGCCCGGCGGGGTGGATTACGCCGAAGAGGCGCGGCTGACCCGCCATCTGATGGCGGCGCTGGAGGAGGAGATTGATCCGCTGACGCCGGTGGAGAACCTGCGTCTCGGGCAGCAGCAGATTGTGGAAATCGCCCGCGCGCTGTCGGTGAATTCACAAATCCTGATCATGGATGAACCGACCTCGGCGCTCAGCGCGGCGGAAGTGGCGGTGCTGTTTCAGGTCATCCGCGATCTGACCAGTCAGGGCGTGGCAATTGTGTATATCTCACACCATCTGGAGGAAGCACTGGAGATCACCGATCGCGCAGTGGTGCTGCGTGACGGCGTAATGACTGCCTACGCCCGGCGCGACGAGATCGACCTCGAATGGATCGTGCGCAACATGGTGGGAGAGCACTTCGACCTCGGTTCACCGCCCGGCGGCTATGCCTTCGGTGGCGACGCGCTGACGGTGCAGGCGTTAACCGTGAAAAGCAAAACCGGTATCCGGCTGGTGGATCAGCTGTCGCTGACGGTGCAGGCCGGCGAGATTGTCTGCATTTATGGCCTGATGGGCGCGGGGCGCACCGAGCTGCTGGAGTGTCTCGCCGGACGGCTGAAGCAGAGCAGCGGGCACATCCTGCTGCAGGATACCGAGATCTCCGCGCTGTCGCTGTCGCAGCGCATCAAAATGGGACTGGCGCTGGTCCCGGAGGATCGTCAGCGCGACGGGCTGGTGCAGACCATGACGGTGGGCGAAAACCTGTCGCTGGCCAGCATCAGCGAGTTTGTGCGCGGGCTGGTGCTGTCAACGCGACGGGAGAAACTGCTGATTGATGACAGCATCCGTAACGTGACGGTCAAGACTGCCGGCGGTGAGGCGGCCATCGGTTCCCTTTCTGGCGGTAATCAGCAAAAAGTGGTGATCGGCAAAATGCTCGCCACCCGACCCAAAGTGATTCTGCTGGATGAACCGAGCCGCGGCATCGATATCGGTGCCAAAGCCGAAGTGTTTCGTCTGCTGGCGGAGAATGCCAGCAAAGGGCTGGCGGTGGTTTACACCACCTCGGAAGTGGGCGAGTGCCTGAGTATCGCGCACCGCATCGTGGTGATGAGCAAAGGGCGCATCTCGGCCATCTTCGACGCCAGCGTGAGTAAAGAACGCATTATGGCCGCTTCGGGCGAGTCTCTGGTGGCATGACATGAAAAACGGAGCAAACGGTATGACTGACAGAACCCAAACGCTGGATAGCGCACCGCGGGTGGCGAAACCGGCCAGCGGCAAGCGCCTCAACCTGGCGCGGCTGCTGCTGGAAGGGCGTGCCTTTATCGCGCTGCTGGTGATTATCGCCACTTTCTCCCTGCTATCGCCCAACTACTTTACCGGCGCGAACTTCCTCACCATGGCATCGCATGTGGCCATCTTCGGTTTGCCGGCGATCGGCATGCTGCTGGTGATCCTCAACGGCGGGATTGATTTGTCAGTCGGCTCGACGCTGGGACTGGCTGGGGTGATGGCCGGCTTTATGATGCAGGGCATCAACCTTGAAGCGCTGGGCGTGGTGCTCTATCTGCCGGTGTGGGCAGTGGCAATTCTGACGCTGGTGCTGGGTGCACTGGTAGGGCTGGTCAACGGCGTGCTGATTGCGATTTTTCGCGTCCCGGCGTTTGTCGCCACGCTCGGCACCATGTATGTGGCGCGCGGTATCGCGCTGCTGATCACCAACGGTCTGACCTACAACAAACTCTCCGGCAGCGAAGCGCTGGGCAATACAGGTTTCGACTGGCTCGGTTTTAACCGCCTGTTCAACATCCCGGTCGGCGTGCTGGTGCTCGGCGCAGTGGCGCTGGCCTGCGGTTTCCTGTTGAGTCGCTCGGCGTTTGGCCGCTGGCTGTATGCCTCGGGCGGTAACGAGCGCGCCGCCGATCTCTCCGGCGTGCCAGTGAAACGCATCAAGATCAGCGTCTACGTGCTGTCGGGTATCTGTGCGGCGATGGCCGGGCTGGTGCTCTCTTCGCAGCTGACCTCCGCCGGTCCGACCGCGGGCACCACCTACGAGCTGACCGCCATTGCTGCGGTGGTGATTGGCGGTGCGGCGCTGACCGGAGGACGCGGTAACGTGCGCGGCACGCTGCTGGGCGCGTTCGTGATTGGCTTTCTCTCTGATGGCTTAGTGATTATCGGCGTTTCTGCCTACTGGCAGACGGTGTTCACTGGCGCCGTGATTGTGCTGGCGGTATTGCTCAACACCCTGCAATACGGCCGGCGCGGTCGCTAACCCTGCGCGCGCTGGCAGGCTGGCGCGCGAGTAACCGTAAAACAAACCTGTACCCTAATAATAACGGAGCACCTATGTTCACTAAACGTCTGTTTATCGCCGCCGCCGCGATGGCCATCTCCACCTTTGCCTTACCCAGCTGGGCCAACAACGGCCTGATGACCATCATCGTTAACGATCCCTCCAACCCATACTGGCTGACTGAGGGCCAGGTCGCGCAGAAGGCGGCGGAGAAGCTGGGCTACAGTGCCAAAGTCAGCGCGCACAAAGGGGATACCAACACCGAAAGCCAGCTGATTGATACGGCGATCACCAATAAATCGAAGGCGATCATTCTCGATCCGGCTAACGCCGACGGCTCGATTGGCTCGGTAAAGAAAGCCATCGCCGCCAATATTCCGGTGTTCGTGATCAATGCCGAACTGAACCAGAGCGGGCTGGCTAAAGCGCAGCTGGTGTCGAATAACGCGCAGGGCGCGGCAGTAGGCGCGATGGAGTGGGTGAAGCAGGTGGGTGACAGCGCCAGCTATGTCGAGCTGGTGGGACCGCCGTCGGATAACAACGCCGCCACGCGCGCCAACGGTTTCGATACCGTGTTGTCTCAGTACCCGACGCTGAAGAAAGTCGGCCAGGAAGTGGCGAACTGGGATCGCACCCAGGGCTTCAATAAAATGCAGTCGCTGCTGCAGGCTAATCCGAACATCAAAGGGGTGATCAGCGGTAACGATGAGATGGCGCTGGGTGCTATCGCCGCCCTTAAGGAAGCTGGCAAACTCAGCCAGGTGAAAGTGGGTGGGTTTGACGGTTCACCGGATGCGGTCGACGCGGTTAAAGCCGGTACGCTGGCCTATACCGTGATGCAGCCGGTAGCGCAGTTTGCGCAGAAGGCGGTAGAGCAGGCGGACACCTTCCTCAAAACCGGCAAAACCGGGGTAGCACAGGAGAAGCAGCTGTTTGACTGTATTCTGATCACCAAAGACAACGCTGGTGATTTCGTTTCGCCGTTTGTCCTGAAGCAGTAAGTCAGATCACCGATGGCGGCATTCTGGCCGTCATCGGTTGCCTGCTGCGCGCCTGATTTGCAAAAGAAACGTTTACGCGCTGTAATCAAAGCCGAAACTGCATTTCCGCTTCACTTTCCGGACGAAACATGGCGCATAACCCGCAAGAGACCTCCGCTGGTCACTTCCTGAATGAAACCTTACCGGGCGACAGCCGTCAGGCGCGTCAGCTGGCACGACGCCAGCTCATAGCCGAAGCCGTGATGGCCGAAGGCGCGGTGCGTATCGAAGATATTACTGAGCGCTTCGGGATCAGCCTGATGACCGCCCATCGCGATATTGATGAGATGGTTGAGCGCGGGCTGCTGCATAAATCACGCGGCGTGGTCTCTGCCACACCAACCAGCCTGGTGGAATCCAGCGATCTCTATCGTGCCACGCGCCAGCTGGAAGAGAAACAGGCGATTGCCGAAGTGGCCGCTGGCTACCTTGAACCCGGCCAGGCGCTGTTTCTTGATGATTCCACCACCGTGCTGCAGATGGCGCGGCTGCTGCCGGCCAAAGCGCCGCTCACGGTGATCACCAACTCGCTGACGTTAATGAATGAATTACGTAACGGACGCGATATCACTTTGATGGGGCTCGGCGGCCAGTTTCATCACTGGTGTAACGCCTTTATGGGGCGCATGACGCGAGACGAAATCGCCAGCCTGCGCGCCGATGTGTTTTTTGTCAGCATGTCGGCGATTATTGATGATGCGGTGTTTCACCAGTCGGCCGAGACGGTGGAGACCAAGCGTGCCATGTTCGAGGCGGCGCAGAAGCGCATCCTGATGATGGATAACACCAAGTTTGAGCGGCGCGCGCTGCATCGCTTTGCCCACCTGAGTGAGTTTGATGTGGTGATCGTTAATCAGGGCACGCCGGTGCCAGTGCTGCGTCGCCTGCAGGAGCTGGGGGTGAATGTGGTGGTGGCACCGATGAAAACCGGGCAGGGACGCACTGAGGCGTAATGCCCGGTTTGCGCGTTAGCCAAGGCCGATGAAGAAGCCGGCAATGGTGGCGCTCATCAGATTGGAGAGCGTTGCGGCGATCAGCGCGCGCAGGCCCAGCCGCGCGATTTCCGGGGTGCGCTCCGGTGCGACGGCAGAAAAGGCGCCGACCACCACGCCAATCGAACCAAAGTTAGCAAAGCCGCACAGGGCGAACGAGACGATGGCGATGGTTTTGCCGTCGAGCGCGCCCGCCTGATGCAGATAAGGTGAAAAGCTGATGTAGGCGACAAACTCGTTCACCACCAGTTTCTGACCTATCAGGCTGCCCGCCAGCGCCGCATCGTGCCACGCCACGCCCATCAGCCACGCCAGCGGGGCCAGCGCGAAGCCGAGTATTCCCTGCAGGCTGATGTCGCCGTGACCAAACCAGCCGCCGATGCCGCCGAGTATGCCGTTGAGCATCGCGATAATACCGACAAACGCCATCACCACCGTCGCCAGACCAGCGGCTATTTTCATCCCGGTAATCGCTCCGCTGGCGGCGGCTTCAATCAGGCTGCGTGCCGGCGTGTCGCTAAACGACAGGTGGGTAAAAGTCACCTGCGATGCTTCCGTTGCCGGACTGAGCAGCCGGGCGAACAGAATGCCGCCAGGAATGGCCATCAGCGAGGCGGCCAGCAGATATTCAATCGGTACCCCCAGCCCGGCATAGCCGAGCATAGTGGAACCGGCTATTGAAGCCATGCCGCTGCAGATGGCGGTGAACAGTTCGTTGCGATTGAGACGGTTGACGAAGGGTTTGACGATGGCCGGGATCTCATTCTGCCCGAGGAAAATGGTGGTGACCGCCACGAAGGATTCGATCTTACTGATGTTGAGCGCGCGCTGAAAGATGCCGCCCAGCAGCCGAATGATGGCGCCCATCACGCCAATATAGTAGAGCACGCTAACCAGCGCGGTGATAAAGATGATGGCCGGCAGAACGTGAAAAGCGAATACAAAGCCGGCGCCGTTAAACACCTTGTCCATTTGCGGTCCGGCCAGCGCGCCAAACAGAAACGCGCTGCCCGCATCACTGTAAGCCAGCGCCTGATGCACGCCGCTGGCGACTTTTTCCGCCAGCCATTTGCCCGGCGGCAAATAGAGGATCGCGCCGCCGAGGGCAATCTGAATCAGTAACGCGGCACCGGTGGTGCGCAGACTGATGTGCTTTTTATTTACTGACAGCAGAAACGCGATCGCCAGTAATACCACCATACCCAGAACACTTCTCATTATATCCATCATGATATTTCCTGATGTCAGCCTGGTGAGGTTGCATAGCGGTATGGGCGACCACTTTCTGCCCATATTGTGGGGTTAAATGATTAGCGGTACCTGCGCACGCAGTCTTCGACTAAATCCCAGAACCAGGCGGAATCCAGCGTGATGCCCACTTTGGTGTTTGCCGGTTTCCCCAGCACGCCGAGCGCATCACACACCGTGCGGCCATAGCAGGGACCGCTGTTGACATCGATTTCGACAAACATCGGCTGAACGTTGAAGGCATCCGGATTGATTAGATAGGCGACGCAGGTCGCATCGTGCACCGGACCACCCGCCAGACCGTAATTGTCGTGCTGGGTTTTCAGCGTAAAATTCATCATATCGCTGAACAGCTTGCCGGCAGGGCCGCCAGCCTTTTCCATGCGGGTAATGATGTCCGGCGTGCACACCGTCTGGTGCGTTAAGTCGAGGCCCATCATCACCAGCGGGGCGCCGGCGGTAAATACCACGCGCGCGGCTTCCGGGTCGGCAAAAATATTAAACTCCGCCGACGGGGTAAAATTACCGGTGCCGTAAGCGCCGCCCATCAGCACGATTTCACGGATTTTGGGAATGATTTTCGGCTGCATGCGCATCGCTACCGCAATATTAGTGAGCGGGCCGACCGGCACCAGCGTGATATCCCCGTCGCTGTTCATCAGCGTATCGATAATAAAGTTCACAGCGTGCTTTGTTTCCGCTTTACGCGTCAGCGGGTCGAACACCGGGCCGTCAAGACCGGTTTCGCCGTGAATATTATCGGCGACGATCTGCTGGCGCATAATCGGCTGTGGCATGCCGGCATAAACTGGTGTGTCAATATTCAGCGTCTGGCAAACGTTCAGGCCGTTGACCAGCGTTTTGTCCAGAATTTGATTGCCCGCCACGATACTGATACCGAGCAGTTCAATCGAAGGATGTTTTGCGGCCAGCATGATGGCGATGGCATCATCATGACCGGGATCACAGTCCAGAATAATTTTACGTGCTGTCATGGTTTACTCCTCAGCTTCTTTAGTTATCGCCTTAATTTCATTGCAGAAATTTTCCGGTGCGGTAGGGTAGAGGCCTTCACCTTAGCAGCGGCGTGACACGCCAGAGTATGAGAAATCTCATAGTGGACATCGAATGATGAAAGAAATAAATAATGACGCGCTGAAGCAGCAGTTAATAATGGCGTCCGGCTATTGCGATAAATTTTCAGCCGATGTGATCCCGCACACACATTTATTTCATATTCTTGCCGGGGACTATATTGTGCGCGAGGGGGCTCTGCCGGCGTATATGTTTTATCTGGCGCGCGGTCGCACCAAACTGTATGTCACGCTGGCCAATGGCCGTATTTCGCTGGTGGATTTCTTTAATGCGCCCTGTTTTATTGGCGAGATTGAAGTGCTGGATGAAACGCATGCTTCACGCGCGGTGCAGGCAATTGAAGCCTGCTGGTGCCTGGCGCTGCCGGTGAAAACCTGCCGCACGCTGTTGTTAAATGATGCGCAGTTCCTGCGCCACGCCTGTCTCGGCCTGGTGAAAAAGAATTTCCGCAATATTGTCACCTCAACGCGCAATCAGGCGTTTCCGCTGGTTAACCGGCTGGCGGCCTTTATCCTGCTGACTCAGCATGACGGTGTGTATAAAGAGAAGCATACGCAGGTAGCGGAGTACCTTGGCGTGACCTATCGCCACCTGCTGTATGTGTTTGCGCAGTTCAGCGCAGAAGGGGTGCTGCGTAAGCAGCAGGGGGGTTATGCGATCGGTAACCGCGCGGCGCTGACGGCCTTAGCCGAAGAGATGGAGCCCGGCGCAGCGCTGCCGGGTCACTGAGTTTATGCGCCCTGGCGGGTGGCCGCCAGCACGATCTCCCGCACGCAGACCGACTGCGGCTGCGAATAGGCGTAATCGATGGCGCTGGCCACGTCGTCTGCGCTGAGCACCTTGCCGCCCATTTCGGCTTTCCACGCGTGATAACCGTCCTTGATTGCTTCGCTGGTGGTGTGGCTCAACAGCTCGGTTTCAACTGCGCCCGGCGCGATAACGATCACGCGTACATTGTGCGGCGACAGCTCTTCGCGCAGGTTCTCTGACATGCCATGCACAGCGAATTTAGTGCCAACATACACTGCGTGATTAGGAAACGTCTTCCGTCCGGCCACTGAGCTGATGTTAATGATCGTGCCCCTTTTGCGGTCAATCATGCCTGCGGTGACCGCCTGCACGCCATTGAGCAGGCCTTTCACGTTGACGTCGAACATCTTATCCCATTCGCCGGCATCCTGTTGTTCAATCGCGCCGAGCAGCATCACGCCCGCATTGTTAATCAGCGCATCGACCGGGCCAAACTGCTGCTCAGCATCCTGCACTGCGGTGGTCAATGCGTGGCGATCGGTCACATCAACCGCGCGGCACAGGGTATTGGGCAGGTTCAGTGCCGTCATACGATCGATACGGCGAGCCAGCAGCAGCAGGGCATGTCCACGCGCCGAAAGCAGCTTTGCCGTGGCAAGACCGATACCGGAGCTGGCACCGGTGATGACGATTAAAGGTTTAACATTCTGCGTCATAATGACTTCCTCATAGATAAAATTAATGGCGAAGCTGAGGTGTGCACTTTAAATCGCGCAGAAATTGGTGAAAAATGGTTTATTTCTTTCGCCGATATAATGATTTTCTATGGATAAGCGACAGCTAAAAGCTTTTATCTGCGTGTTTGAGGAGCGCAACATCACGCGCGCCGCACAGTTACTCAATCTGACGCAGCCCGCGCTCTCGGCCACGATCAAACTGCTGGAAGAGGAGCTGGCCACCACGCTTTTTATCCGCAGGCCGCGCGGCGTGGAGGTCACGGAGGACGCTCGCGTCCTGTATCCGCAGGCGCGCAAGATGCTCAGCGATATGCAGGCGCTGGTGACACGCTTTCGGCAGCCGTCGGATTGCCTGCCGCTGAAGATTGGCGTTGAAGGGGATGTCGCCCCCGCCCAGCTGGCGCAACTGCTGACGGCCATCCGGCAACATTTTCCCACGGTGCTGCTTAACGTCGAGCCCGGTTGCGTGGGCGATATCCGGCTGGCGTGTGAATCCCTGCGCTGCGAAGACGAGCTGTTTATGCCGCTGTTTGAAGAGCACTACGTGCTGGCGTATCCCGCCAGTCATGCGCTAAATCAGCTGGAAACGCTGACCCATGACCAGTTGCATCCGCTGCCGTGGGTAATGGTGCCGACTGATGAGTCACATCAGCGGCTGCTGCCGTTTTACGGTGCGGGTGCGGCAGCGGCCAACGCCGGCAGCTACGCGCTGGCGCTGGATCTGGCGGAAGCCGGCTTTGGCGTCACCATTGCGCCGGCGCCGCTGGTTGCCGCGCGGCATCGCCTGGCCTGGCGCGCTTTACCCGGTCAGCCGCTGATGCGGCGTGTCGGCATTTGCTATGCGGTTCAGGCGCAGGCCAATCCGGCGGTAGAACGGCTGCTGGCGCACTTCAGCCACGGCGCGCCTTTGCGTGCATCATGATAGACCCGGTGCGCAGCCGGGCGCACCGGGTTAAAGCGGATTAGCGCGGGTTCATCATGTCAAATATGGCGTCAAAATTGCCGTCGCGTTCAGCCCAGCGCCGCGCATGGTCACGCTCCAGCAGCAGTTCGCCGCGCGCGACCGGGCCATTTTCCAGCATCTGCAGAATCTGCGCGATATAGTCGTCCAGCGGCATGGCGCGGGGATCGCTGAGCTGTTGATTACCGGTCAGCGCCGTCTGTAGATATGGCGGCAGCATTTCCAGCACCTCGACCGGGGTATTACGCAGCTGATGACGCAGCGAAACCAGCCAGGAATGCAGAAAGGCTTTGCTGGCGCAGTAGGTGGGAAAACTGGCCAGCGGCATGAAGGCCAGCGCGGAACTGGTTGCCATCAGCGTGGCCTGCGGCTGACGGCGCAGCAGCGGCAAAAACGCGGCGGTGACGCGAATCACACCGAGGATGTTGGTTATCACGATTTGCTCAGCAATATCACTGGTCCATTCGTCTGTCGTCACCGTTTCCGGCTGCGAGATACCGGCGTTGGCGATCAGCACGTTGATATGCGGGAACTGCGCGTGAATCGCCGCAGAACAGCGGGCGAGGGCGGTGGTGTCATTAACGTCCAGAGCAAAGCCGGTAATGGCCGGGCGCTGGGCGGTGATCTCATCGAGCAGCGCCTGACGTCTGCCGGTGATAATGACGCGGTTACCGCGATCGTGAAAAACCTCGGCCATGCGGCGGCCAATACCGCTGGTTGCGCCGGTGATGAGCAGGGTGTTGTTGGTCAGTTTCATAGTGTGCCTTGTCAGTCAGAGAATGAAAGGCCACGTGCGGTGATGCACTGCTAGCGATCCCGATAAACAGGATGCGTAGAAAGCGTGAACGATGCCGTGGCGCTGTTCCGGTTTTCCTCTGCGCAGAGGCCCATTCCGGTTCAGGGCGCGTTGGATGACGGTAACGCCTACGGCAAGTCAGAAGTGAGATGCGCGCTTACTATATAGCGAGCCGGGGAGGGATGTCTATCCTGTCGTCCTGTTCCTGCAGACTGTGGCGTTTCGTTTTCTGACCATGATCAGTTATGCTGATTTGTATTAAAAATCATAAAGGAATTATAAAGTGCGCACCCGCGATTCGGCTCGTTTGCTTATTATAAATCCCCTTAATCAGGTTTTATTATTCTGGTTTAAGCATAAAAATAATGCCCTGTCAGGCAGAGAATACTGGGCTACACCCGGTGGAGGCGTTGAACCGGGAGAGACTTTTGAACAGGCAGCTATCAGAGAGCTCAGAGAAGAAACAGGCTTTTATGTCGATGATGTGGGTCAGCCGTTAACTGAGCGCATTTTTGAAATGACGCTTCCCAGCGGTGAGGTGGTTTTGGCAAATGAACGATTTTATTTAATTAAAGTTGGAGATGAAGATATCTGTACCAGTGGTTGGACTGAAAATGAAAAGTCAGTCATTGATAGTTATCACTGGTGGGATCTTACTGAGCTGCGAAACACTCGCGACGTCGTTTATCCAATAAATATTGCTGATCTCTGCACATTGCCGGATTAATTACGCGACGTGTCATAGCGTTGAGCGTATGAATCTATCATTGCCGCTTTCAAATGGAATCTTATTGCAGGTGATCAGAGTATGTTCAGTGGAGCCGACACAAGCTTAGGAAAGCAAAGTTTGAAGCATGGACTCTGGGTTGAACCTGATGGATGCCAGGCTTTTTGTCTAAAAGGTATTCACGGAAATGCATGCAGAAATTATTCAGGTATTTCAGGATTTTCAGCAGGTAGCCTAAGCGGCCAGGTCAGCTTTGACTCTATAATCAAATGGCGCATAATGTATATTATGTTAAATAAGATATCTAATCGCGTATTTCAATCCTTCAGTTTCGCCCTTCACGCCTCTTACCAGGCTCACAACTCATTCACCACGGCGACACTATGTGAAAACGTATCCCACCGGTCCGTTTGATGGACACCACGGCGTTATCCTGGTGCGCATCAATGCGCACCCTACAACTGACTGCACGGTTAGCTTCTTCGCCCTCGGTGCTTTAAACATCTGCTCATCCACAATGACAACGAATCTTGCGACACTACGACGTTATCCTGGTGCGCATCAATGCGCACCCTACAGCTGACTGCCCGGTCAGCTTCGCGCTTCGTCGCTTTAATCATGGCTTTAGCTCATCCAGCATGACAACGCTACGCGAAGACTTCCCGGTTATCCCTCAGCGCTTTTGTCAGATTTCACGTAGCGCGATCGGTCTGTTTGCTGGATACCACTCACGAGTAACTTTGGTGCGCATCAATGCGCACCTTGCAATGCCACTCCGCACTGCACAATTGTAGGATCGCCGTTTACGGCGACCGAACCCGGCGCCGTCAGCGAATTGCCAGCCTCATTTATCTTTAAAATAATCTTCCGGCATTTGTCCCGGCGGCATATTGATTACGGCATCATTATCCGGACCTTCATTCTTCATGTAGGTCACTTTGGCAAACTCAGGAATCACCACGTACGGATACGCTGGCCCTTCATCACGGAAACGATGCATATCTTCGATAAATTCATTCTGATAGCAGATGGTT
>NZ_VOQX01000047.1:0-38988 GCF_016643525.1 Pantoea sp. Morm
GATGCGAAGAAAGGACCGCTAATCACCGCCGGGTCGAAGAAGACGCTGGTGGGGCTGGTGGTGGGCGAAACTGCGCGCGCGGAGAACTTCTCCCTCGGCGGCTATGCGCGCGACACCAACCCACAGCTGAAAAAGCAGCAGGTGATTTATTATCCCAACGCCAGCTCCTGCGGCACGGAAACCGCCATTTCGGTGCCGTGCATGTTCTCGAATATGCCGCGCGAGCATTATGATGCGAACCTCGCCCATCATCAGGAAGGCGTGCTGGATGTGCTGGCCCATGCCGGAGTCAGCGTGCTGTGGCGCGAAAACGACGGCGGCTGCAAAGGTGCCTGCGACCGCGTGCCGCATACCGATATGACGCAGTGGCAGCTGCCACAGTACTGCCACGATGGCTTCTGCCTCGATGACGTCTTGCTGCATCGCTTTGATAACTATGTCGACAGCCTGCACAATGACGGCATCATTGTACTGCACCAGATGGGCAGCCACGGTCCGGCTTACTTTAAGCGCTATCCGGCCGCGTTCCAGCGCTTTACGCCTACCTGCGACAGCAATCAGATTCAGGATTGCGATCACCAGGCGCTGGTTAACACCTACGATAACTCGCTGCTGTATACCGACGATATGCTGAGTCGCACCATCGATAAGCTGAAGGGCCTGAGCGATCGCTTTAACGTGGCGCTGGTGTATCTGTCCGACCATGGCGAATCACTGGGCGAACACGGCATGTACCTGCACGGTGCGCCGTACCTGTTTGCGCCGTCGCAGCAGACGCACATCCCGCTGCTGCTGTGGATGTCGCCGGGCTACGCCGCGGCGTATCACATTGATCAGGCCTGTCTGCGCCAGCAGGCGGCAGAGACAGCGGTGTCGCAGGATAATCTGTTCCACACGGTGCTCGGCCTGTTCAATATCCAGACGCAGCAGTATCAGCCGCAGCTGGATATGATCAAATCGTGCCAGAATCGCGTCTGAGGATTGCATTAGACCGACTGGTCTAATACTCTGCCTGCCATGAACAAGACAGTGCAACGCAACGAAACCCGTGAACATCTGCTCGCCACCGGCGAGCAGGTCTGCCTGCAGCGCGGTTTCACCGGCATGGGGTTGAGCGAAATGCTGGCGCTGGCGGAAGTGCCGAAAGGCTCGTTTTACCACTACTTCCGCTCGAAAGAAGCGTTCGGTGTGGCGCTGCTCGAGCGCTACTTCGTCAATTATCAGCAGCAGGTTGAACAGCAGCTGACCCAGCCCGGCGTTACTGCACGCGAACGCTTACTGCAGCATTTTCGCTACGCGGAACGGCTGTTTATCGAGCAGGGTCACATCGTCGGCTGTCTGGGCGTTAAGCTTTCCGGCGAAGTGTGCGATCTGTCAGAGCCGATGCGCGATGCGCTGCAGCGCGGTGCCACGGCCATCACGGCCGCTTACGCACGCTGTCTGACGGAGGTCGCAGCCGAACAGCCGCTGCCCTATGGGCAAAGCCCGCAGCAGCTGGCGCAACGCTGTTATCTGCTGTGGCTGGGTGCCAGCCTGCAGAGCAAGATTTCACGTGAGCCCGGGCCGATTAGCCTGGCGCTCGACACCATCGAACAGTGGCTTAATCACCGCTGATTTTTAAAAACGGCAATTTCTAGACGACCGGTCTATTACAGGAGTCATCATGGCGAGTAAACAGCTGTTCACCCCGCTGAAAGTGGGCGCGATTACCGTACCTAACCGTGTATTTATGGCGCCGCTGACGCGTCTGCGCAGCATTGAACCGGGCGATATTCCTACCCCGCTGATGGCGGAGTATTATCAGCAGCGCGCCAGCGCGGGTCTGATCATTACCGAAGCCACCCAGGTTTCGTTCCAGGCGAAAGGCTACGCCGGTGCGCCGGGTTTGCACACCGCAGAGCAGATTGCTGCGTGGAAAATGATTAACGAAGGTATTCACGCCGCGCACGGTCACAGCGCCGTTCAGCTGTGGCACACCGGCCGCATCTCGCATAATAGCGTGCAGCCGGATGGCAAAGCGCCGGTCGCACCGTCCGCGATCGCCGCTGGCACCCGCACCTCGCTGCGCGCCGCCGACGGCAGCGTATACCGTGAAGATACCTCCATGCCGCGTGAACTGAGCGTGGCAGAAATTCAGCAGATCGTTAAAGACTTCGGCCAGGCGGCAGCGAATGCGCGCGACGCTGATTTTGACCTGCTGGAACTGCACTCTGCGCACGGCTATCTGATGCATCAGTTCCTCGCACCCGGTTCTAACCAGCGTACCGATGAATACGGCGGTTCGATTGAGAAGCGCGGCCGTTTCGCGCTGGAAGTGGTCGATGCGGCAATTGCTAACTGGTCAGCCGATCGCATCGGTATCCGCATCTCGCCAATCGGCGCCTTCCAGAATCTGGAAAACGGTCCGGATGAAGAAGAAGCGGCACTGTGGTATATCAGCGAACTGGGCAAGCGCGGCCTCGCCTACCTGCACCTGTCTGAGCCAGACTGGGCGGGCGGTAAGCCTTACACCGATGAGTTCCGTAAGAAAGTGCGTGCCGCCTTCCCGGGCGTGATTATCGGTGCCGGTGCCTACACCGTGGAAAAAGCGGACGATCTGATTGCGCGTGGCCTGATTGACGCGGTGGCCTTCGGCCGTGACTTCATCGCCAACCCGGACCTGGTAGCACGCCTGCAGCAGGATGCACCGCTTAATCCGCAGCGCCCGGAGAGCTTCTACGGCGGCGGCGCGGAAGGTTACACCGACTACCCGACACTGTAAGTCAAACGCGGCCGCAGCGGATGTGCGGCCGCGTGCTTTCTTCAGGGCATTCCCTCGCTATACTAAGCGGGTTCCCTGATGACTTTTGAAAAGAGGATGTTATGCGTTTACTTCACACTATGTTACGCGTTGGCGATCTGCAGCGCTCCATCGATTTTTATACCCGCGTGCTGGGCATGCGCGTGCTGCGTCAGAGCGAAAACACCGAATACAAATACACCCTGGCTTTCGTGGGTTACACCGAAGAGAGCGAAGGTGCGGTCATTGAGCTGACCTACAACTGGGGCGTGGATAAATACGACCTCGGCAATGCCTACGGCCACATCGCGCTGGGCGTGGATGATGTCGCGGCGACCTGCGACCGCATCCGTCAGGCGGGCGGTAACGTCACGCGTGAAGCCGGCCCGGTCAAAGGCGGCAGCACCATCATCGCTTTCGTGGAAGATCCGGACGGCTACAAAATCGAGCTGATCGAAAACAAACACGCCGGTCACGGCCTCGGCAACTAATGCCGTTAGTCAGCCTGCTAATTTGCGGGCTGACTTCCCTCTCCTGCTGCACCCTGCGCCGATTTTTGCCATAATGCGCGCTGCCCCATTTCCTGCAATGAGATCCTGATGTCTGAATCGAACGCCTTAAACGCTCTCCATCAACGCTTCCGTGGTTTTTATCCTGTGGTGATTGACGTTGAAACCGCCGGTTTCAATGCGCAAACCGATGCGCTGCTGGAAATCGCCGCCACTACGTTAAAAATGGATGAGGATGGCTGGCTGCACCGCGATGAAACCCTGCATTTCCACGTGGAGCCGTTCGAAGGGGCGATTCTCAATCCCGAAGCGCTGGCGTTTACCGGCATCGACCCCAGCAATCCGCTGCGCGGCGCGGTGAGTGAATATGAGGCGCTGCACGCCATTTTCAAAATGGTGCGTAAAGGCACCAAAGACAGCGGCTGTAACCGGGCGATTATCGTGGCGCACAATGCCACCTTTGATCATAATTTTCTGATGGCGGCAGCAGAGCGCACCGGCATGAAGCGTAACCCGTTCCACCCGTTCGCCACCTTTGACACCGCCGCGCTGAGCGGGCTGGTGCTGGGACAAACGGTACTGGCGAAGGCCTGTAAAGCGGCGGGGATAGATTTTGACAGCACTCAGGCGCACTCGGCGCTGTACGATACCGAACAGACCGCCACGCTGTTTTGCGAACTGGTGAATCGCTGGAAACGCCTCGGCGGCTGGCCGCTGGCGGTGAGTGAAGAGCCGGCCGAAGACGATGCCTCGGCCTGAGGCCCGTCAGACCGCAGCCAAAAAAAGGCCGACACTGCTGTCGGCCTTTTTCTTATTCTGCTTCTTTGTGCTTCTCAGCGGTCTCTTTGATCAGCGGTTGCAGTTCGCCGCGCTGGAACATCTCAACGATGATGTCACAGCCGCCGACCAGCTCGCCATCCACCCACAGCTGCGGGAAAGTTGGCCAGTTGGCGTATTTCGGTAACTCAGCGCGGATATCCGGATTTTGCAGAATGTCTACGTACGCAAAGCGCTCACCACAGGCAGACAGCGCCTGTACCGCCTGCGCAGAGAAACCGCAGCTTGGCAGTTTCGGCGAACCTTTCATGTACAGCAGGATCGGGTTTTCTGCGATCTGGCGCTGAATTTTTTCAACAGTACTCATTTTTGCCTTCCTTAATCCTTCACTTCGTGTTTGTTTATTGTAGCGACTTCGCCCCGCGACTGAAAACGGGATTTTGCCTTAGCCGGCGCATATCGCCATGTTTGTTAAGTTCGCGCGCCACGAATAACATTTTCGTATCATTAATAAGCATTAATCAATTAATAATTAGCAATAATTCCGCTGGGTTAAACAGCTGAAATCGCTCATTTTTGCCCCACTTTCAGTACCGTGACAGATTAATGGAAAAAGACCTTACCTTTTGCAAAAAAAGTGGATTAGAATTGCCCCGGTGCTGATCGTCGATCAGATTTTTCTAACTTTACCGCGGTCTGGCTTCCTGCCGACGGCTTAACCTGTAACCGGACTATGCGTTTACTGATTACGCTTTTCATACTGGCTTTTGCCCAACTGTTCTTTAATGTGGCGGCGGCTTCTCCGCATGCGCCGGTTAATGCCAGTTTGCAGAAAGCGGAGAAAAAGAACGCGCGTGAAGATGAGCGTCGCAAACGACGCCCGGTGAAAACCACCAGCAAAAAGTCACGCCTGACGTCAGTACAGAAGTTCAGGCTGAAAAAACAGCAGAAAAGCGAAACGGTACTTCAGCACACCACCCAGCGCAAATCCTCACTTAAGCTCAGTGCGAAAAAATATGGTCATCAGCGGCTGGCGAAAAAATCGCGTGACGTTGCCGTTGATGATGAAGTGCAGCAGCTGAGCGGCATTAAAATGAGCAAAGCCCACCGCTTGCGCTATCAAAAAGCGCGCGAAACCGCGATGACGAAACTGATGGGCCAGCTGGGTAAACCGTATCAGTGGGGAGGCACCTCACCGCACACCGGTTTCGACTGCAGTGGTTTAGTGTGGTACGCCTACAAAGACCTGGTGAAGTTTAAATTTCCCCGCACCGCCAATGAGATGTATCACCTGCGCGATGCGGCACCAATTAAGCGTGAGATGCTGGAGAAAGGCGATCTGGTGTTCTTCCGCATCAACAACCGCGGTACCGCCGACCATGTCGGGGTTTATCTGGGCAATGGCAAATTCATTCAGTCTCCGCGCACCGGTAAGGACATTCAGATTAGCGCGCTGGGCGAGGATTACTGGCAGAAGCATTACGTTGGCGCGCGCCGTATGATGACGCCGAAAACCGTGCGCTAACCTCAGCGTTGCGCAACAAAAAAGCCGGTGGCTGTTCAGCAGCACCGGCTTTTTTATTAATGCAGAATGGCGGTAAAGCTAAAGGCAATAATCATCAGCAGAGCAGCGGCGGTGGTGGTCAATGCCAGTTTTAAATCGGTACTCATCACAACTCCTTAGTCACACAGTTTGCATGGTTAAATAATTTTCGCACAGTGATGGGCAAAAATCTCGTGTTATCCGCCCCGGCTTGCTAGAATCGCCGCCTTTCGTTGCGCAACAGATTTAGCGCATGCTGCATTGACAGCCTGCTGAAGGATGTTTCCCTGCCCGATTAAGCAGATTAGCCCTGATATTCAGGGCGCAAAACCATTAGCAGACGCAAACGTTTAACAATATACTTATCAGTAAGTTGCGATAAGCCCAGGAGTACCATTTTCATGGCAACCATTAAAGATGTGGCGAAACGCGCCGGGGTCTCAACCACCACGGTTTCGCATGTCATCAACAAAACGCGTTTTGTCGCGGAAGAGACGCGTAACGCCGTATGGGAAGCGATTAAAGCGCTGCACTACTCACCGAGCGCGGTGGCCCGCAGCCTGAAGGTGAATCACACCAAGACGCTGGGCCTGCTGGCGACCTCCAGCGAAGCGCCCTACTTCGCCGAAATTATTGAAGCCGTGGAGAATCACTGCTTTGAGCGTGGTTACACGCTGA
Source organism: Pantoea sp. Morm (assembly GCF_016643525.1). Lineage (NCBI taxonomy): Bacteria > Pseudomonadati > Pseudomonadota > Gammaproteobacteria > Enterobacterales > Erwiniaceae > Pantoea > Pantoea sp. Morm. Next base: position 6,287 of record NZ_VOQX01000047.1, read on the forward strand.
TTCTCGGCAACGCGCATAACGATCTGCAAAAACAGCGTGCCTATTTGTCAATGATGGCGCAAAAGCGCGTCGATGGCCTGCTGGTCATGTGCTCCGAATATCCCGACGATCTTCTGCAGATGCTGGAAGAGAACCGCAATATCCCGATGGTGGTCATGGACTGGGGCGAATCGCGCGGGGACTTTACCGATACCGTGCAGGACAATGCGTTCCACGGCGGTTACCTCGCCGGACGATACCTGATTGAGCGCGGCCATCGCGATATCGGTGCTATCCCCGGCCAGATGGAGCGCAACACCGGTGGCGGTCGTCATGCGGGTTTTCTGAAGGCGATGCAGGAAGCGGGCATCAGCGTCCGTCCCGAGTGGATTGTACAGGGTGACTTCGAACCGGAGTCAGGTTATCAGGCTATGCAGCAGATCCTTAACCAGAAACAGCGCCCGACGGCGGTGTTCTGCGGCGGCGATATCATGGCGATGGGCGCGATTTGCGCGGCCGACGAGATGGGACTGCGCGTGCCGCAGGACATTTCGGTAATTGGCTATGACAATGTGCGCAACGCGCGCTACTTCACCCCGGCGCTGACAACCGTGCACCAGCCGAAAGCACAGCTGGGGGAAAAGGCACTGGAGATGCTGCTGGACCGCATCACCAGCAAACGCGAAGAGCCGCAGACCATTGAAGTGCAGCCCACGCTGATTGAGCGCCGCTCCGTGGCCGATGGCCCGTTCCGCGATTACCGCCGTTAAGCCACCTTCTCGCTGAGCCACTCGTGGTTCAGCGTCTCCGCATCGCCCAGATATTCCAGTAACCACGCCAGCGCCGGTGACGCGCGCTGCTCAGACCAGCTGACGCAACACGGGCTGTCCGGAAATGGCTGCGGTAACGCCAGCTCCACCAGCGCGCCGCTGTCCAGCAGCGGGCGCGCCAGGTGGCCCGGCACCATGCCCACGCACAATCCGGCCTGCAGGCAATCCAGCCCGGTTTCCCACTCCGGCACCACCAGCCGCCGCTGGTTATCCAGCGTCCACGTCATGCGGCGCGGCAGCGCGCGCGACGTATCTTCCAGCACCAGCGACGGCCAGGCGCGCAGGGTTTCGTCATCCAGCTGCGGACTGTGGGCCAGCGCATGCTGCGGACTCACCACGCAGCGCCAGTTGAGCGCGCCCATATCCTGAAAGGCGAAGCGGCCGCCGACCGGAATGGCCTGGGTGGCGCCAATCGCCACATCGACACGACCATCAGCCAGCGCGTCCCACACGCCGTTAAATACTTCGTAGCTGATGATCAGCTCCATATCGGGGAAATGGCGGTAAAAATCCTTTACCAGCTGGCGGGTGCGCTGCGGTTTGACGATGCAATCTACCGCGATGCTGAGCTGACCGCGCCAGCCGTTAGCCAGCTGCTGACATTGACGGCGCGTGGCCAGCATTTTTTTGATAACAGAACGCCCTTCACGCACAAAATGCTCGCCTGCTGCCGTCAGCACCACTTCGCGATGCTGCCGCTCAAACAGCGGTACCGCCAGCCAGCCTTCCAGCTGGCGCACGGTATAGCTGATGGCAGAGGGCACGCGGTGCAGCTCCTGCGCCGCCGCGCTAAAACTGCCGGTGCGCGCTACCGCGTCCACCACTTCAAGCGCATATTCCGACCACATAATTTTCCCTTCAAAAATTTTAACAGCACCCTGCAAATATTAGCGTTTCACAAAGCCCGCTGCACCCTTTTACACTCCCCGCCGTTCAACCTGCCGAATGAGAAAAACCATGCTGTCATCTAAAGGATTTCTGCCTTACCTTGCCGTGCTGAGCATGCTCGGCTTTCTGGCCACCGATATGTATTTACCCGCCTTCGGCGCCATGCAGCGCGACTTTGCTTCCGCACCGGGCACCATCAGCGCCAGCCTGAGCCTGTTTCTGGGCGGCTTTGCCTGTGCGCAGGTGCTGTGGGGTGTGCTGTCGGATCGCTTTGGCCGTAAGCCGATTTTACTGGCCGGCCTGAGCGTGTTTGGGCTGAGCTGTCTCGCCATGCTGTGGGTGACTAACGTCTGGCTGATGCTGGCGCTGCGCTTTGTACAGGCGGTAGGCGTGTGCGCCGCGGCGGTGAGCTGGCAGGCGCTGGTGGTTGATCGCTATCCGCAGGCCAAAGCCAACAAAGTGTTTGCCACGATTATGCCGCTGGTGGCGCTGTCACCGGCGCTGGCGCCGCTGCTGGGTGCCTGGCTGATGGCCCATTTTCACTGGCGCGCCATTTTCCTGGCGCTCACGCTGGTGACGCTGGTGCTGCTGTTCGGCACACTGAAACTGGCCAGCGCGCCGCGTGCGCGCCACGACAGCACGCCGCAGCCCAGCTGGCTCACGCTGCTGGCGACGCGTATTTACAGCGGTAACGTACTGATTTATGCCGCCTGCTCCGCCAGTTTCTTCGCCTGGCTGACCGGCTCGCCGTTTATCCTCGCCGCCGCGGGTCTGAGCCCGGCGGACATTGGCCTGAGCTATATTCCGCAGACTATCGCCTTCCTGCTGGGCGGATTTGGCTGTCGCGCACTGCTGAATCGCTTTCAGGGTGCGCAGCTGCTGCCGTGGTTGTTGATGATTTACAGTCTGAGCATTCTGGGTCTGTTTGCGGTGGCGCTGATCACCACGCCGCCGCTGGTGGCTCTGCTACTGCCGTTCTGCGGCATGGCGCTGGCCAATGGCGCGATATACCCGATTGTGGTGTCCAGCGCCCTCGCCCCGTTCCCGCAGGCCACCGGCAAAGCGGCCGGCCTGCAGAATCTGCTGCAGCTGGGCTTATGCTTCTTCGCCAGCCTGATTGTTTCCGCCGGTCTGCAGCAGGCGCTATTGCATACTACGCTGGTCATGGTGGCGACAGTGATCCTCGCCTGGGCCGGTTTCCTGTGGCAGCGCAGCGCCAGCGCACAAAGTGATATTGCTCACGCTTCCCGTCCCTGCGAAGATAATTGCTAAGGCAACGATTATCGTTAGCAAACTAACGATAAGCCATTGAATACTGACCTGCGTGAGCATATACTCAGTAGGTCAGCATTTCTGCAACAAATCAATAACATAATGAGCGTATTTTTTAGCGACACTGTCGCTGGGATGGCGTCTGCACGATATTCACCTCCGGAGTTGTGGCAGACATTTCTATTCAGATTCATACCTCTGTAATACGTCGGCTATCTGGCGCACGGATTTTCCGTGAGTTCTCTCACAGGCCTGAGGAATTTGACTATTCTTTTTCTCAGGTTCAAATCGGAAAGGTGATGGAGAAGCTATGAGTTCATCGTGTATAGAAGAAGTGAGCCTTGAAGAAAACCAATGGTTTCGTATCGCCCATGAATTACTGGAGCGGGCGGACATTCACATCAACGGCACACGCCCCTGGGATATTCAGGTCAGACATGCGGATTTTTTCAAACGGGTCCTGCAGGAGGGATCGCTGGGCCTCGGTGAAAGCTACATGGACGGCTGGTGGGAGTGTGAACGTCTGGATATGTTCTTCCACCGCGTGCTGAAACATCATCTGGATAAGCAGTTACCGCACCATTTTAAAGATACGCTGCGCATTGCCGCGGCGCGCCTCACCAATCTGCAGTCAAAGAAACGCGCCTGGATTGTTGGTAAAGAGCACTACGATCTTGGCAACGACCTGTTTTCACTGATGCTCGATCCGTTTATGCAGTACTCCTGCGGCTACTGGAAAAGCGCGGAAACGCTGGAGCAGGCACAGCAGGACAAGCTGGATATGATCTGCCGCAAGCTGCAGCTTGAGCCGGGCATGACGCTGCTGGATATCGGCTGCGGCTGGGGCGGACTGGCGGAATTCGCCGCGCGTCATTACGGGGTGAAAGTGCATGGCGTGACTATCTCTGCCGAGCAGCAGAAAATGGCGCAGCAGCGCTGTGCCGGTCTGGATGTGACCATTCTGCTGCAGGATTACCGTGATTTGAACCAGCAGTTTGACCGCATCGTGTCGGTGGGCATGTTCGAACACGTCGGGCCGAAAAACTATGCCACCTACTTCGATGTGGTTGATCGTAACCTGAAACCGGAAGGCCTGTTTTTGCTGCACACCATTGGGGCGATCAGAACCGACATGAACGTCGACCCGTGGATCGATAAATACATTTTCCCGAACGGCTGTTTACCGTCGGTACGGCAGATCGCCGATGCCAGCGAATCCCACTTCATCATGGAAGACTGGCACAACTTCGGCGCGGATTATGACACCACGCTGATGGCCTGGTACGAGCGATTTCAGGCGGCATGGCCGCAGCTGGCAGAGAAGTATGGCGAGCGTTTCGAACGGATGTTCAGCTATTACCTCAACGCCTGCGCCGGTGCGTTTCGCGCGCGGGATATTCAGCTGTGGCAGGTAGTTTTCAGCCGCGGCGCCGAAGGCGGTTTGCGCGTGGCGCGTTGATTTCCGTGCAATGCTAAAAGGCGCTTGACGCGCCTTTTTTATTCGCGATTACTCCGCGTCCGGCAGCGTTTGTGCCACCAGCGCAGCCGCGGCATCACGCTGCGCCAGCACACGTTCGACGGTGTCGACAATCGCCTGGGTATGCGGATCGATTTCGATATTGACCCGGTGCCCCAGCTTCTTCGCGCCCAGCGTGGTGCGCTCGAGCGTTTCAGGGATCAGGTGCACGCAGAACTTACTTTTGGTGACATCACCAACCGTCAGGCTGATACCATCGATGCCGACGAATCCTTTATGCAGAATATATTTGATCTGCTCAGCGTCCTGTAATTTAAACCACACTTCGCGGTTATTCTCTGACTGGATAATTTTACAGATTTCGGCGGTGGTCATAATATGGCCGGACATCAGGTGTCCGCCAATTTCATCGCTGAATTTCGCGGCGCGCTCAATATTCACGATGTCACCAACCTGTAATTCACCGAGGTTGGTGATGCGCAGCGTCTCTTTGATGAGATCGAAGCTGACGCGATCGCCGTCAATGGCGGTCACCGTCAGGCAGCACCCGTTGTGCGCTACCGAGGCGCCCAGCGCCAGGCCGGGCAGCAGCTCAGCAGGCAAGCGCACGGTGTGGGTGCGGAACAACTCTTTTTCTTCAATGGCGACAATTTCTGCCGTGCCCTGCACAATTCCGGTAAACATAATTTCAGCCTCTGCGAAGTTTGTGGCAGTTTATCACAGCTTGCGCCGCAAGGTTTAATTTGCCGGCGCGCAAACTTTACACAAATGGCGCAGCCAAATGCGATCAATGTTTGGCGGAAGTGCGGGCTACCGCTACACTAGGTCGCGCATTCTTTGGGGATTCCGCCCCGCTCTCTTCTTAAATTACGCAGGTGATACGTGCAGAAGTATTTAACAGAAGCGCGTCAATTGCTGGCCCTCGCGATCCCGGTCATCCTTGCTCAGGTGGCACAGACCGCGATGGGATTTGTGGATACCATAATGGCCGGTGCGGTGAGCGCCACGGATATGGCCGCCGTTGCTGTCGGCACCTCTATCTGGCTTCCCGCCATTTTGTTTGGTCATGGTCTGCTGCTGGCATTGACGCCAACCGTTGCGCAACTCAACGGATCCGGGCGACGCGAACGCATCGCAGAACAGGTGCGCCAGGGTTACTGGCTGGCGGCGGGCGTGGCGCTGCTGATTATGGTGGTGCTGTGGAACGCCGGCTACCTGATTCACACCATGCATGACATTGATCCTCAGCTGGCGGCCAAAGCAGAAGGTTATCTGCACGCGCTGTTGTGGGGCGCACCGGGCTACCTGTTTTTCCAGGTGGCACGTAATCAGTGTGAAGGGCTGTCGAAGACCAAGCCGGCGATGCTGCTGGGTTTCCTCGGCCTGCTGACCAACATTCCGCTGAACTATGTTTTTATTTACGGCCATTTCGGTATGCCTGCGCTGGGCGGCGTGGGCTGTGGCGTCGCCACCGCGTCGGTTTACTGGGTGATGTATCTGGTGATGCGCTTCTGGCTGAAGCGCATGCCGGCCATGCGCGATATCCGCATGCATAACCGCTGGTCGCCACCGTCGCGCGCCATCCTGACGCGCCTGTTCACGCTGGGATTACCGGTCGCGCTGGCGCTGTTTTTCGAGGTCACGCTGTTTGCCGTGGTGGCGCTGCTGGTATCGCCGCTCGGCATTGTGAAAGTCGCTGGTCATCAGATCGCGCTCAACTTTAGCTCGCTGATGTTTGTGCTGCCGCTGTCACTCGGCGTCGCCACCACCATTCGTGTCGGCTACCGTCTGGGCCAGGGCTCGGCCGAACAGGCCCGCATCGCCGCGTGGACCGGTCAGGGCGTGGGTATCACCATGGCGGCGATCACCGCGCTGTTTACCGTGACCTTCCGCCACGATATTGCCGCGCTCTATACCGCTAATCCGGAAGTGATTACCCTGGCGGCGCAGCTGATGCTGCTGGCGGCCATCTACCAGTTCTCGGATTCGATTCAGGTGATCGGCAGCGGTATCCTGCGCGGCTATAAGGACACGCGCTCGATCTTCTTTATTACCCTGATCGCCTACTGGGTGCTGGGGCTGCCGGTGGGTTACGTGCTGGCGCTGACCGACTGGGTGGTGGCACCGCTGGGGCCGGCCGGTTTCTGGTGCGGATTTATCGTCGGTCTGACGTCGGCGGCGGTGATGATGATCTGGCGCATCCGCCGTCTGCAACGTTTACCGGCGCAGGTGATTCTGGCGCGCGCCGCGCGCTAAGTGGCTGAGCGGGCGTTTATTTGGCCCGCAATGGCGAAAAAAACGACGCATAGCACAGTTGCTGGTCAGTCGTCAGGAAAAATCACTTTTCCGCTTGCCAGCATCACGGCCTGCCGTTAATATTCGTCCCCGCTGTCGCCCTGACAGCGTGTTGCGCTCTTAGCTCAGTTGGTTAGAGCACCACCTTGACATGGTGGGGGTCGATGGTTCGAGTCCATTAGAGCGCACCAAGTGCGTCCGTAGCTCAGTTGGTTAGAGCACCACCTTGACATGGTGGGGGTCGGTGGTTCGAGTCCACTCGGACGCACCAGATTTCTGAAATGCGCTCTTAGCTCAGTTGGTTAGAGCACCACCTTGACATGGTGGGGGTCGATGGTTCGAGTCCATTAGAGCGCACCACTTTTGCTGTTATCTCCCTTGCGCAACTCGCCTTTCCTTGATCTGAGTCGGTTTTCTCCCTCTGCTTTTATATTGGTTTTCGCATACTTAGCGACTATACTATGCCGCGTTGTTCCACCTGAAAGGTTTCAGCGCTAACGTGCCTATGCCAGCCACTTACATCATTTGCGCAACGCCGTCGCTACGGTCTCTCCGCCCGGCGCATAACTTCTCTGCACGCTTAGCCGTCGTCACCTATTCTTACTTCTGTGTCAAACGTACCAACACCAAACAGATTTTTACTTCGGTGCCAGGCGCATCGAACCCCGACCTTTATCATCCATCACAACTTACAGAAATCTGACATGAAAAAGACCAAGATCGTTTGTACTATCGGTCCGAAAACCGAATCCGAAGAGATGCTGACTCAACTGCTGGAAGCGGGCATGAACGTCATGCGCCTGAACTTCTCTCACGGGGATTATGCCGAACATGGTCAGCGCATCACCAACATGCGTGCCGTCATGGAAAAAACCGGTCGCCAGGCCGCGATTCTGCTGGACACCAAAGGCCCGGAAATCCGTACCATGAAACTGGACGGTGGCAACGATGTGTCCCTGAAAGCTGGACAGACCTTCACCTTCACTACCGATCAGTCAGTGATTGGTAACAGCGAGCGCGTTGCCGTTACTTACGCCGGTTTCACCGAAGACCTGAAAATTGGTAACACCGTGCTGGTCGACGATGGTCTGATCGGCATGGAAGTCACCGAAGTCACGGAAAACACCGTGGTGTGTAAAGTGCTGAACAATGGCGACCTTGGCGAAAACAAAGGCGTCAACCTGCCGGGCGTGTCCATTCAGCTGCCGGCGCTGGCGGAAAAAGACAAGCGTGATCTGATCTTCGGCTGCGAGCAAGGCGTGGATTTCGTTGCGGCTTCCTTCATCCGTAAACGTTCTGACGTGCTGGAAATCCGTGAGCACCTGAAAGCCCACGGCGGTGAGCACATTCAGATCATCTCCAAGATCGAAAACCAGGAAGGCCTGAACAACTTCGACGAGATCCTGGAAGCCTCTGACGGCATCATGGTCGCGCGTGGTGACCTCGGTGTGGAAATCCCGGTTGAAGAAGTGATCTTCGCGCAGAAGATGATGATCAAGAAGTGTAATAAAGCGCGCAAAGTGGTAATCACCGCGACGCAGATGCTGGATTCCATGATCAAGAACCCGCGCCCTACCCGTGCTGAAGCCGGCGACGTGGCCAACGCCATCCTCGACGGCACCGACGCGGTGATGCTGTCCGGTGAGAGCGCCAAGGGTAAATACCCGCTGGAGTCGGTCACCATCATGGCGACCATCTGCGAGCGTACCGATCGCGTGATGAAATCGCGCATTGATTCCCTGCAGGATTCGCGCAAGCTGCGTATCACTGAAGCAGTGTGCCGTGGCGCCGTTGAGACCGCTGAGAAACTGGAAGCGCCGGTGATTGTGGTGGCGACCGAAGGCGGTAAGTCAGCTAAATCCGTGCGTAAATACTTCCCGGATGCCACCATTCTGGCCCTGACCACTAACCAGACCACTGCGCGTCAGCTGATCCTCAGCAAAGGGATTGAAACGCGTCTGGTGAGCGAAATCGCCTCGACCGATGATTTCTACCGCATCGGCAAAGAGATGGCGCTGCAGAGCGGCTACGCGCAGAAAGGCGATGTCGTGGTGATGGTTTCGGGTGCGCTGGTACCGAGCGGAACCACCAACACCGCGTCGGTGCACGTACTCTGATCGAGCCGATGATGTTTATTTAAAAGAGCGCCTTTCGGGGCGCTTTTTTTATTCCGCGCCTGGGACAGAAAGCGGAAAATTCCAATCGATAATAACTATTCAATATCCCGCAGAATTAAGGTTAATCCGATTAAATCTCTCTGTTTTCGCTAAATATTTTCATCATGTTCTGCGAAACGCTGCTTCTTTGAGCGAACGATCAAATTTAAGCATGTTCTCATCAAAAATTTATTCTCAACTTAAAAAGCTTTGTGTAATACTTGTAACGCTACATGGAGATTAACTCAATCTAGAGGGTATAAATAATGAATCGTACTAAACTGGTACTGGGCGCGGTAATCCTGGGTTCAACTCTGCTGGCTGGTTGCTCAAGCAACGCTAAAATCGACCAGCTGTCTTCAGACGTTCAGACTCTGAACGCTAAAGTTGACCAGCTGAGCAACGACGTGAACGCAATCCGTTCTGACGTTCAGGCTGCTAAAGACGACGCAGCTCGCGCTAACCAGCGTCTGGACAACCAGGCTCACTCTTACCGTAAGTAAGAGTTCTGGTTTGAAAAATGGTGCCCTTGTGGCACCATTTTTTTTGTCCGGATTCTGCCGTCAGCTGGCCCTGAATCACGGTGTCGCAGCGGCTTCGCCCTGCGCCTGACTGATGGTGGCTTGCGCACCGCCTGTTGCCCCCTGCTGCGTCTGCAGCACTGCCGGCAGCGGCGTCGCCTCATTCACCGGTTCCCCACTGCTCACCAGCACCGGCATGCCTGAACGACGTTCAATCGCCGCCTTAATCAGCGCACTGTCGCTCTTCGCACTCTTTATAAAGGCTTTCAGCGGCGCGCTCAGCGCAATTGGCATGGTCTGCGGATCGTCCTGTTCATTACGCGACAGCGGCTGGTGTACCTCGATGTAGCGTTTGCCGTCGGGTTCGATGGCATATTTGATTGGCTGGTTAATCACCTGTACGCGCGTACCCTGCGGCACGCTATTGAACAGCGCTTCGATATCGTCCGGGCGCAAACGAATACAGCCGGAGCTGACGCGCAACCCGATGCCGAAGTCGGCGTTGGTGCCGTGAATCAGATACTGGCCGCTGCCGCGCGCCAGACGCAGCGCAAACAGCCCCATCGGGTTATCCGGCCCGGCAGGCACCATCGCGGGCAGCGTGATGCCCTCTTTGGCGTAGCGTTTGCGGATATTGACGGTGGGCGTCCAGGTGGGGTTAGGGATTTTCTGGCTGATACTTGTCACCATGCTCGGCGTGGCAGCCCCCAACTGGCCGATGCCAATCGGATAAACCACGACGCGATTTTCCCCTTTGGGATAGTAGTAGAGACGCAGTTCGGCCAGGTTGATCACGATGCCTTCACGCGGCGCATCCGGCAGCAGCATCTGCAGCGGCACGGTAAGCTGCGTTCCGGCTTTCGGTAGCCAGGGGTCGACGCCCGGGTTGGCTTCCAGCATGCCAAGCATGCCTATCTTATAACGCGCGGCAATGCTCTCCAGCGGCCGTTTGTCGTCCGGGACGGTGGTCAGGGTGTTTTCGCCAATCAAACGGCTATCAGCGGCTGGCAGGGGGTATTCCGTAGCAAACGCAGGTGCAGACAGTCCGAAACAGGACAACAGCAATGCACCGGCTAAACGAAGCGCAGGTTTCATGCAATTTTCTCTTTGTCGGATGGAACAGACCCCGGTCATGGCCGGGGTCTGGAGAGTGTAACTTAGCTGAGAGACTGTGCGTTATGCCGGATCGCGCGAATCATCGCTTCCAGCCCCTGCGAACGCGAAGGGGTGAGGTGTTGCGTCAGGGCCAGTTCGCCAAACCAGTGGGCGACATCCAGTGCCAGAATCTCTGGCGCTTTCAGACCCTGATACAGGCTAAATACCACGGCAATCAAGCCCTTAACGATGGCGGCATCGCTGTCACCTTCAAAAGCAATGGTGCCGTCTGCCTGTGGGGTCATGCGAATCCATACCTGACTCTGACAGCCGGAAATGACGTGCTGCGGCTGATGCAAGCTTTCAGAGGATTCTGGTAATTTTGCCCCGAGTTCAATGATGTAGAGGTACTTCTCTTCCCAGTTGGCGCAACGATTGAAGTTGCGCACCAGTTTCTCTTTTTCTGGCAGGTTTGCCATGCATAACTCCTGAAATCTGCTCAACCGCCCAGCAGACGATGAATGCGCGTCAGGCCAGCCGCCAGGCGATCGGCTTCCTCTTCGCTGTTGTAGAGCGCGAAAGAGGCGCGACACATCGCGGGCACCGCATAATGACGCATCAGCGGCATGGCACAGTGGTGGCCGGTGCGGATAGCAATGCCGTACTGGTCGAGGAAGCTGCCAACGTCAAACGCGTGGTGCTTACCGAGGTTAAACGCCACCACGCCGCTGCGCTCGGCCGGGCCGTAAATAACCAGGTCTGGCACCGACGCCAGCTTGTCCAGCGCGTAACGCATCAGCTGGCTCTCGCGCTGATGGATTGTCTCCAGACCGAGTTCGCTGATCCACGTCAGCGCCGCGCCGAGACCAATGATACCGCCGGTGTTCGGCGTGCCGGCCTCAAAGCGCCATGGTGCGCCATTCCAGGTGGTGCCGGTGGGCAGCATGACCTGATCGATCATCGAACCGCCGCCTTCCCACGGTGGCATGATCTCCTGCAGCGCCTTACGCGCGTACAGCACGCCAATCCCGGTCGGCCCATAGATTTTATGGCCGGAGAACACGTAGAAATCGCAGCCGATATCCTGCACGTCAACGGGGTGGTGCATCACAGCCTGAGCGCCGTCTACCAGCGTCACCACGCCCGCGGCTTTCGCCTGCGCCACGATAGCTTTCACCGGGTTAACCGTGCCGAGCACGTTGGAAACGTGCGTCACGGCCAGCAGGCGCGTACGGCTGTCGATCAGCCCCGCCAGCTGTTCCAGCGCCAGCTCACCGTTGTCGTTGAGCGGCAGAACACGGATTTCCGCGCCGGTGCGCTGGGCCACCATCTGCCATGGCACGATGTTGGCGTGATGCTCCATCTCAGTGACGATCAGGTTATCGCCCGGCTGCAGCTGACTGCCGCCCCAGCTGTTGGCCACCAGATTGATGCCTTCGGTGGTACCTTTAACGAAGATGATCTCTTCGGCTGCCGCGGCACGCAGAAAACGCGCCGCCTGGGCGCGCACGTTTTCCATATCGCTGGTCGCCTGTGCGCTCAGAGAGTGAATACCACGGTGCACGGCCGCATAGCCGTGCTGATAGAAGTGACTTTCCGCGTTGATCACCGCGAGCGGGCGCTGTGCGCTGGCCGCGCTGTCAAGGTAGGCCAGCGGATGTCCGTTGACCTCACGACTCAGAATCGGAAACTCCGCTCTGACTCGTTCGAGATCGAAACTCATGACTCAACTCCCGGGAAACGGTCGGTAATACGTTGCAGTACCACCTGGCGCAGCGCGTCATCTTCCAGCGCTTCCGTCAGTTCAGCGGCGAAAGCATGGATGATCATCTGCTGCGCCGCGTCTTCGGCGATGCCGCGCGAGCGCAGGTAGAACATCTGCTCGTCGTCGATGCGACCGATAGTCGCGCCGTGGCTGCACTTGACGTCATCGGCGTAGATTTCCAGCTGCGGCTTGGTGTCCACTTCCGCCAGGCGACCGAGCAATAGGTTGTTGTTGGTCATCTGGCCGTCAGTTTTCAGCGCGTGCTGCGCCACTTTAATGTGGCCGTTAAACACCGAGCGCCCTTTGTCACGCGAAATGGTTTTGTGCAGCTGGCGACTCAGGCAGTGGCCTTTGTTGTGCTCCAGATAGCTGCGCGTATCCGCCACTTCGCTGCCTACCGGCAGCACCAGGCTGTTCAGCGACAGCTGGGTGTTCTCACCGTTCAGCTGCACGCTGGTATTGTGACGCGACAAACCGGCACCCAGCAGGAAGCTGGTGCTGCTCACCTGCGCGTCACGGCCAATCACGATGTCGTTGTGCGCAAAGTGGTAGCTGCTGCTCTCTTCAAACGCCAGCTTGGTGTGCTTCAGCTGCGCATTGTCGCCCACCGCAAAGGTAAAGCGCGCGCCGGTAAAGTGGGCGCTGCCATTCAGCGTCACGTAATGCTCGATCACCTGCGCTTCCGCGCCGGACTCCAGCTCCAGATGGTGACGATGATGCACCGTGTTGAGCGCATCCGCCTGGCCGCTGGTAATGTGCAGCAGATAGAGCGGCTGCGCCGCAGCTTTGCCGCGCGGCAGACGAATCGAGGTCACCTCTTCCGCCAGACTTTCCGTCAGGTGCAGGAACACCTCCGGCTGTACCGCAGCCGGTAACGGACGGCGCTCAGCGGCACGGCTGTGCTGCACGTCAAACAGACCGGTGTCACGCGCGCTCAGCTCAGGCTGGAAGCGACCGTCGACGAACACCAGGCAAATCGCGTCCAGCGGCAGCGCCAGCGCAGCCACCTGCTCAGCGCTCACGCCTGGCGCGTCCGCCTGCACGAACTGCTGTGCCAGCAGGCTGTCCAGCGCGGTGTATTTCCAGTTTTCATGCTTGCGCGTCGGCAGGCCGACACGCATCAATTGCTGCCAGTGCTGCTGTGCCTGCAGCGAACGCTGTTCGCCGCGTGACTCAAACAGGTGATGCCACTGCTGCAGCGCGTTATCACTCCTGGTCGGTAAGCCAGCCATAGCCTTGCTCCTCCAGCTGTTTCACCAGCGTAAAGTCGCCAGACTTCACGATTTTGCCCTGATACAGCACGTGCACGTGATCTGGCTTGATGTAATCCAGGATGCGCTGGTAGTGCGTTACGATGATGAATGAGCGCTTGCCGTCGCGCAGGCTGTTTACGCCTTCTGCAACAATTTTCAGCGCATCGATATCCAGACCGGAGTCGGTTTCATCGAGGATGCACAGCTCAGGCTCCAGCGCCGCCATCTGCAGGATGTCATTACGCTTCTTCTCACCGCCGGAGAAACCGACGTTGACGGAACGGGTCAGCAGATCTTCCGGCATCTTCAGCAGCTTGATCTTGTCTTCGATGAAGTCCTGGAAGTCGAAACGGTCCAGCTCTTCCTGCTCACGGTATTTACGTACCGCATTGACCGAAGTCTGCAGGAAGAACTGGTTGCTGACGCCCGGGATCTCGACCGGGTACTGAAACGCCATGAAGATGCCTTCACCGGCACGCTCTTCCGGCTCCAGCTCCAGCAGGTCTTTGCCTTTAAAGGTCACGGAACCGCCGGTGATTTCATAATCTTCACGACCGGCCAGCGTGGCAGACAGGGTGCTCTTGCCGGAGCCGTTCGGGCCCATGATGGCATGCACTTCGCCCGGCTTAACCTCGAGGTTCAGACCGCGCAAAATCTCTTTGTCTTCAACGCTAACCTGTAAATCTTTAATGCTTAACATACTCTTTCCTTCACATTGCTTCCGGCAACGCGTGTGGCATCAGCCGACACTGTGCTCAAGGCTGATCGCTAACAATTTTTGCGCTTCCACGGCGAATTCCAGTGGCAGCTCGGAGAAAACGTCTTTACAGAAGCCGTTGACGATCATCGAGATCGCATCTTCTTCGCTAATGCCGCGCTGCAGGCAGTAGAACATCTGATCTTCACCGATGCGCGACGTCGTGGCTTCGTGCTCAAGCTGGGCGCTGTTGTTGCGCGTTTCCACGTACGGGAAGGTGTGCGCACCGCAGTCCGGCCCAATCAGCATCGAGTCACACTGGGTGAAGTTACGCGCGTTAGTCGCAGTCGGCATGATTTTCACCAGGCCGCGGTAGGTGTTCTGGCTCTTACCGGCTGAGATACCTTTCGAGATGATGGTCGATTTGGTGTTTTTACCAATGTGAATCATCTTGGTACCGGTATCGGCCTGCTGGCGACCGCTGGTCAGCGCGACGGAGTAGAATTCGCCCACTGAGTAATCACCGCGCAGGATGCAGCTCGGGTATTTCCAGGTGATGGCTGAGCCGGTCTCGGACTGCGTCCACGACATCTTGCTGTGATCGCCTTCACACAGCGCACGCTTGGTCACGAAGTTGAGGATACCCCCCTCGCCTTCTCCGCCCGGGAACCAGTTCTGCACCGTGGAGTATTTCACTTCGGCGTTTTTGTGGATGATCACTTCAACCACCGCTGCGTGCAGCTGGTAGGTGTCGCGCACCGGCGCTGAACAGCCTTCGATGTAGCTGACGTAGCTGTCTTCATCAGCAATCAGAATGGTACGTTCGAACTGGCCGGTTTTCGCCGCGTTGATGCGGAAATAGGTCGACAGCTCCATCGGGCAACGCACGCCTTTCGGGATGTAGACGAAGGTACCGTCGGACGCCACCGCCGAGTTGAGCGCAGCAAAGAAGTTATCGTTGTGCGGCACCACGGTGCCAAGATACTTCTGTACCAGCTCCGGATGATCGTGGATCGCTTCACCGAAGGAGCAGAAAATAATGCCCTGCTCAGCCAGCTTGTCACGATAAGTGGTCGACACGGACACCGAGTCGAAAATGGCGTCCACCGCCACTTCTCTGCCTTCACGCACCGGCACGCCCAGCTGGTTAAACGCGTCTTCCACTTCTTTGGTCAGGTAATCGCTGGAGGCGACGCTGCCGGACGTCTGGGTGGCACCCGGTTCAGAGGCACAGCTGTCATCGCAATTGCCGCAGGACGGCGCGGAATAGTAGCTGTAATCCTGATAATCGAGTTTGTCGTAGTGCGCTTTCAGCCAGTGTGGCTCTTCCATCTCCAGCCAGGCGCGAAACGCCTTGAGACGGAACTCCAGCATCCACTCGGGTTCGTTACGTTTGGCCGAAATGGCACGCACCACATCTTCATTGATGCCGTGTGCCAGTTCGTCGGTTTGCAGCTGGGTGAAGAAGCCTTCTTTATAGTTCAGGCTGCCTTCCCAGGTTTGTACATCGTCAGATGCTTCGCTGTGTCGTGACATATTTCACTTACTCGACGCCAAAGCTTTCACCGCACCCGCAGGCGTGCTGAGCTTTAGGGTTGTTGAATTTAAAAATCTGGTTCAGGCCTTCGCGGACATAATCCAGCTCGGTACCGTCAACAAACGGCATCGCCTGAAGCGGCACAAACAGTTTTGCGCCATATTGCTCGAACTGCAGGTCGTCATCGGCAGGCGCTTTCACCAGGTCCATAACGTACCCAAAACCGGCACAGCCGGACTGTTTCACACCCAGTTTCAGGCCCTTAACTTCCGGGTCCTGTTCCACCAGGCTGAGAATCTGTTTCGCTGCCGACTCGGTCAGCGTGAGCCCTTTCCAGACGAATTCGTCAGGTGAAAAAGACGCTGCATTTACTGATGACATAGTGCTACCTCGTAAGTCTGGGCCTTTTCAGGCTATCCCCCTATGGTAGTGATATCAGATATCACTTCAACCTCTTGTTTTGCAGGGATAATCATCTCGTGCTGTTTTTTACTGCTGCTTTATTAAGCATAGTCCCTTCCCACCAGCTTGTGCGCGCCATTCCCGCGCGCGCCGTCAAAACGTAACCTGTTCATAAGCCGTAAATTTTCCAGTTCGCTTTTTACGTTTATGCTCTGATTGATAGGTTACGCCTTTGCTGAATGTAAAGAGATTGTTATTGCCGATTTTTGTAACAGGCAAAGGAAATCAATAAAATTTCACGGCGGGAATTGCATTCCTGGCGCGGTTTAATATGATAATGATTATCATTAACCTACTTTGGGTGGCGACATGACGCTTTCCGTCTCAGCCTGGTTACAACACAAAATCGACGAATATAAGTTTTCGGTCCGCGATATCACCGTCGACTTCTATCTGGCTCAGGCAAAGCTCAACCGCACCGATTGTTCCATTGAACAACTGCGTCGTTTTAACGATACCTGTCTCGACATGGCCGAAATCTGCCAGCTGAACGGCGACGATCACAGCTACCTGCACGCGATGGGCAAGCTGCACCACCGCTTAGTACAGGAGATGGGCAATGCCGATCGCGATCGCCTGTTCCGTATTCAGGCTTACCAGCTGGCGCGCCTGTCGCTGACCCGTTTGTGTCATCAACTGGCGCTCAGCGGCGACTGGGACCAGGCTACCCGCCTGCAAAGTGATTTCGTCCGCCACGCAGGCTGGATATTCTAATCCAGCTTTGTGACGGCTCCTACAATTTGTTTACATCAATTCCAGCAAAGCCTGTAGCGGATGGCGCATACCGTTGCCCTCGGCGCGTTTCACCTGGCTGCGGCAGGAGAAGCCGGTCGCCAGACAGCGCTGACGCGGCAGCTTCTGCAGTTGCGGATGCCACGACAGTTCATAAATGCCCAGCGAGTTGGCCAGATTTTTACTCTCGTGACCATAAGTGCCGGCCATGCCACAGCAGCCCACGTTGATGTTCTCCAGCTTCGCGCCAAAGCGGGCAAAAATAGCCTGCCACTGATTGGGCGTCGACGGCAGCGCCGTGACCTCGGTGCAGTGGGCAAACAGATACCAGGCTTCGCCGCTGGCGATCTGCTCCTCGCGCCCGGCCAGCACGCCGTGCAGCCATTCATGCACCAGCTGCACACTGAACGTGCCGCGCTGCTCGCCCAGCACCTGCTGATACTCGTCGCGATAGCACAGCACCGTGGCCGGATCGACACCGACCATTGGCACGCCGAGCTGCGCCACCCGGTTGAGGAATTCAGCGGTTTTGCCGGCGGTGCGGGCAAAGCGCTGCAGAAAACCTTTCACGTGCTGCGCTTTCCCGTTAGGAGAGAACGGCAGCAGCACCGGCCGGTAGCCGAGTTTTTCAATCAGCCGGATGAAATCGGTCACCAGCTGCGCTTCGTAATAGCTGGTAAACGGATCCTGCACCACCAGCACGTGCTGTTCGCGCTGGGCCGCATCCATCGCCTCGAGTTGCTCCAGCGTGACCCGCATCGCCGGGTGGCCGCTCAGCTGCTGCTTCAGGCTCGGCGAGGAGAGCAGCGGCAGATCGACCATGCCGATGTGGCGCTGGCTGAGATCGCGCATCCACGGCTGTTTCAGGAAGAAGTTGAACACCCGCGGAGCTTTCGCCATCAGCGGCGCATAGCTTTCAACCGACGCCACCAGATGGTCGCTGACCGGGCGCAGATAGCGGGTGTGATAAAGCTGCAGGAAGCGCGAGCGGAAGTTCGGCACATCGATTTTAATCGGGCACTGCGTCGAGCAGGCTTTACACGCCAGGCAGCCGGACATCGCCTCTTTCACTTCATGCGAGAAGTCATATTCGCCCTGCTTCGCATGCCACGAATTGCGCGTGCGCTGAATCAGACTGCGCAGGCTGGCGCCCTGTGCTGGCAAGGCCTGCTCCAGCTTAAGCGGGTCAACGCCCTGCTCCGCCAGCAGGCGCAGCCACTCACGCGTTAGCGTGGCGCGTCCTTTTGGCGAGTGGATACGATTGCGGGTGATTTTCATCGACGGGCACATCGGGCTGCGCACGTCAAAGTTAAAGCACAGTCCGTTGCCGTTACACTCCATCGCGCCGCGCCAGTCATTGCGTACCGTCAGCGGAATCTGGCGATCCCAGCTGCCGCGCGTGGCCGCATCGACTTGCATCATGGGTTCGTCGTTACCCAGCGGCGTACAGATTTTGCCGGGGTTGAGACGGTTATCCGGATCGAACGCCGCTTTGATGCGGCGCAGCTCATTAAACAGCGTTTCGCCAAAGAACGCCGGACTGTACTGGGCACGGAAGCCTTTGCCGTGCTCGCCCCACAGCAGACCGCCGTAGCGCGCGGTAAGCGCCACCACTTCGTCCGAGATCTGCTTCATCAGCATCTCCTGCTGCGGATCGCACATGTCCAGCGCCGGACGCACGTGCAGCACGCCGGCATCCACGTGACCAAACATGCCATAGCTCAGGCCGTGGCTGTCGAGCAGCGCACGAAAATCCACAATGTAATCCGCCAGATGCTCCGGCGGCACGGCGGTATCCTCCACGAAAGGAATCGGTTTGGCGCGCCCTTTGGCGTTGCCAAGCAGACCCACCGCTTTTTTACGCATGTTATAGATGCGCTCAATGCCCGCCAGATCATCACACAGCTGATAGCCCATCACGCCACCCTGCTGCTGCGCCATCAGCTCATCCAGCCGCGCGCACAGCGTGGTCACCTGCTGCGCAATCAGCGCCGCATCGTCGCCGGCAAACTCGACAATATTCAGGCCGAGCATCTCTTTGCCTGGCACATCGGTGATCAGCTCGCTGACCGAATGCCAGACAATATCCTCGCGCGCCAGGTTCAGCACTTTCGAATCCACTGTCTCCACCGACAGGGCCTGCGCCTCGACCATAAAAGGTGCATTGCGCAGTGCGGAATCAAACGAATCGTACTTAATGTTCACCAGCCGGCGCACTTTGGGAATGGGTGTGATATCCAGCCGGGCTTCGGTGATAAAGGCCAGCGTGCCTTCGGCGCCGCACAACAGGCGCGTCAGGTCGAAAGTTTGCAAATCATCACTGAACACATGGCGCAGGTCATAACCGGTGAGGAAACGGTTCAGTTTGGGGAATTTTGCCAGAATCAGTTCACGCTGCTCGCGGCAGCGGTTAAGCACTGCTTTATAGATGCGCCCTTCAGCGGTCGGCGTCATGGCCAGCTGTTCCGCCAGCGCGGTGGGCATGGCGCGCGTATCAAGAATTTCGCCGCCCAGCAGCACGGCACGCAGGCCTTCGACGTGATCGGAGGTTTTACCATACACCAGCGATCCCTGACCGGAGGCATCGGTATTGATCATGCCGCCCAGCGTAGCGCGGTTACTGGTCGACAGCTCCGGAGAGAAGAAAAATCCGTACGGCCTGAGCCAGGCGTTGAGCTGGTCCTTCACCACGCCGGCTTCTACCCGCACCCAGCCCTGCTCGGTGTTGATCTCGAGGATGCGGTTCATGTAGCGCGACATGTCGACCACAATGCCCTGATTGAGCGACTGCCCGTTAGTGCCGGTACCGCCGCCGCGTGGGGTAAACACCAGGCTGTTGAAACGCGGCTCACCAGCCAGTCGGGCGATCAGCGCCACGTCCGCCGTTGAACGCGGAAACAGCGCCGCATCGGGCAGGAGCTGATAGATACTGTTATCGGTGGAGAGCGTGAGGCGGTCGGCATAGCTGGTCGCGGTGTCGCCGGTAAAACCTTGTTCTTTCAGCGACTGCAGGAATGTCAGCACCAGTTGAACGAGGCCTGGCGCCTGAGAAATCTGTGGGATCATTATTTCGTGACCGGGATGTTGTAAACGTTTGCGTGGTTAATTTTTTTCAGCTCTTGGTTGTATCACATTTTTTTGCCGCCCGCTGTTTTTTCAGGAAAACGGCCGCGTCGCGCTGCTTTTTCTGTTTAATTTTCAGGAAATAGATCATCATTGTGAAGGCGCCGCGGAGCGCCCTCCTGAAGGATTACTGAGGTCTGTGTTGTGATGAAAAGCCTGCAACGCGGTGTGGATCTACCGCAAATGTTGTTCTCGCTGATGTTTATTTTGCTGATGATCATTGCCTGTCTGTGGGTGGTGCAGCCGTTCATTCTCGGCTTCGCCTGGGCCAGCATGGTGGTGATTGCCACCTGGCCGCTGATGATTCGTCTGCAGCAACTGCTGTGGGGTCGCCGTTCGCTGGCGGTGATCGCCATGACGATTCTGCTGTTGCTGCTGTTTATTATTCCTATCGCGCTGCTGGTCAGCAGCCTGATTGATAACAGCGCGCCGGTGATCGCCTGGGCGACCCAGCGCCATCTGGTGCTGCCGGATCTCGCCTGGCTGCGCGATATTCCCTATGCCGGACGCAAACTCTATTCCAGCTACCATAAACTGATCGACGGCGGCGGCGCGGCGATCATGAGCCAGGTTCAGCCTTATATTGGTCGCACCACCGGCTTCTTTGTCGCCCAGGCCGGACACTTTGGCCGTTTCATGCTGCACCTTGCCCTGATGCTGCTGTTCAGCGTGCTGCTGTACTGGCGCGGTGAGCAGGTTGGTCTCGGCATCCGTCACTTTGCCTACCGCATGGGCGGACGGCGCGGTGACGCCGCCGTGCTGCTGGCCGGTCAGGCGATCCGGGCCGTGGCGCTCGGCGTAGTGGTGACTGCGCTGGTGCAGGGCGTGCTGGGCGGCATCGGCCTGGCGATTTCCGGCATTCCGTATGCCACGCTGCTGACCGTATTAATGATTCTTACCTGCCTGGTGCAGCTTGGACCGTTGATTGTGCTGGTGCCGGCAATTATCTGGCTCTACTGGAGCGGCGACACCACCTGGGGCACGGTGCTGTTAGTGTGGAGTTGCGTAGTCGGCACGCTGGATAACGTGCTGCGTCCGATGCTGATTCGCATGGGCGCCGATTTACCGATGATTCTGATACTTTCCGGCGTCATCGGCGGGCTGTTCGCCTTCGGTATGATTGGACTGTTTATCGGTCCGGTCGTACTGGCGGTCTCTTACCGGCTGGTTTCGGTGTGGATGCATGAAGCGCCGGCGCCGGATGACGATCCGGAAACGGCCATCGAAGCACTGGCCGAACACGAAGAGCCGCAGCCATAACGCGCTTCCGGCGCATAACCGGGCCTCAGGCCCGGTTTGCTTATCCGCTTTTCCCTCTCCGCACCCATCGCGATTTGCATTAGTCAGCCGTGGTTAACACTCATTAATCCGTACCACTTAATTTCGCGACACAATAATTTTTTCCATTAGTGATTTTTAAGAAAAAACGCACTTTTCAGCGTTTAAGCCCGATCGGACCGATAAAATGATTATTTTTCGCACTGATTCCTGTGCCGGATGGGTCATAAAACGTAATGAAAGATTATCAGCTTTAAACTAATAAGAGGATTCTTAAAGACGCCAGCGGCGGCGGTGAATAACATGTTCACTATGTTTTAAATCAAGCCACTGATTTTTAAACAACCTTTTTCCCCTGAGTAAAGTGAAGAATTGCTGTGTGTAGTCTTTGCCCATCCCCTGTGATGGGCTTTTTTTTGCCTGCAATTCAGCGATAAACAGCGCGGTCCGGCGGCGAACGCCGTCAGCGCTGGGTTTATGGCAATCTTAAGTGATGAAAAGTGGAATGGGATATGGGACAGGTGCCCGACGGTTGCCGGGCACCAGGCAGGTATAACAGATTACGCTTTGGCCGCGTCCAGCTCAGCCAGGCTTAACCAGGTTTCCACCACGGTATCCGGATTGAGCGACAGGCTGTCGATGCCCTGCTCCATCAGCCAGGCAGCAAAGTCCTGATGATCTGAAGGCCCCTGGCCGCAGATGCCGACGTATTTGCCCTGCTTCTTCGCTGCCTGAATCGACATCGACAGCAGTGCCTTCACCGCATCGTTACGCTCATCAAACAGCGCCGACACCACGCCGGAGTCGCGATCCAGCCCCAGCGCCAGCTGCGTCATGTCGTTGGAGCCGATAGAGAAGCCGTCAAAGTGCTGCAGGAACTGCTCTGCCAGCAGCGCGTTGGACGGGATCTCACACATCATGATCACCTTCAGTCCGTTCTCGCCGCGTTTCAGGCCCTGCTTCGCCAGCTCGGCCACCACGGCCTCGGCCTGATCGACGGTGCGTACAAACGGCACCATGATCTCAACGTTAGTCAGCCCCATCTCGTTGCGCACGCGCTTCACGGCTTCACACTCCAGCGCAAAGCAGTCGCGGAAGCTGTCGGCCACGTAGCGTCCGGCGCCGCGGAAGCCCAGCATCGGGTTTTCCTCTTCCGGCTCGTAACGCTCGCCGCCGACCAGGTTGGCATACTCGTTGGTTTTGAAATCCGACAACCGCACAATAACGCGCTTCGGCGCGAAGGCCGCGCCCAGCGTGGCGATCCCTTCGGTCAGCCGCGCGATGTAGAACTCCACCGGATCGTCAAAGCCTTTCATCATCTGACCAATCTGCGCCTGCAGTTCCGGCGTCTGCTGATCAAACTCCAGCAGGGCTTTCGGGTGCACGCCAATCATGCGGTTGATGATGAACTCCAGACGTGCCAGACCAACGCCCTCGTTGGGCAGGCAGGCAAAGTCAAACGCGCGATCCGGGTTACCGACGTTCATCATAATTTTCAGCGGCAGATCCGGCATGGTATCAACCTGCGAGCTGGTGACTTCAAAGTCCAGCAGATCGTTATACACATAGCCGGTATCGCCTTCGGCGCATGACACCGTGACCTTATGACCGTCCTTCAGGTGCTCAGTGGCGTCACCACAGCCCACCACCGCCGGAATGCCCAGCTCGCGCGCAATGATTGCCGCGTGACAGGTCCGCCCGCCGCGGTTGGTGACGATCGCCGACGCCTTCTTCATGATCGGTTCCCAGTCCGGGTCGGTCATGTCGGTGACCAGTACATCGCCTTTTTCGATGCGGTGCATCTCGCTGATGTCGTGAATCACCTTCACTTCACCGGCACCGATGCGATGGCCGATGGCCCGGCCTTCCACCAGCACGCTGCCTTTGCCCTGCAGGCTGTAGCGTTCCATCACCTGTCCGTTGGAACGCACCGTTTCCGGCCGCGCCTGCACAATGAACAGTTTGCCGGTGTGGCCATCTTTGGCCCACTCAATATCCATCGGACGCTGATAGTGCTGCTCAATCAGCACCGCCTGGCGCGCCAGCGCCTGCACTTCGTCATCGGTCAGGCTAAAGCGGTCTCGCTGTTCCTGTTCCACGTCCTCAATGCGCACCTGTTCGCCGTGCTCCTGCGAATCGGCATACACCATGCGAATCTTCTTCGAGCCCAGGGTACGGCGCACAATCGCCGGGCGATTAGCGGCCAGCGTCGGTTTGTGCACGTAAAACTCATCCGGGTTGACCGCGCCCTGCACCACCATTTCGCCAAGACCGAACGCCGAGGTGATAAACACCACCTGGTCGAAGCCGGATTCGGTATCAATGGTGAACATCACGCCGGAGGAGGCGAGATCGGAACGTACCATGCGCTGTACACCGGCCGAGAGTGCCACGCCACGGTGGTCGTAGCCCTGATGCACGCGGTATGAAATGGCGCGATCGTTAAACAGCGAGGCGAATACGTGCTTCACGGCCACCAGCACCGCGTCGAAGCCCTGCACGTTAAGGAACGTTTCCTGCTGGCCGGCAAACGAGGCATCGGGCATATCCTCGGCGGTGGCCGAAGAGCGCACCGCAAAGGAGGCTTCGGCGTCATCAGCAGAAAGTTGTTCATAGGCGCTGCGGATCGCCGCTTCCAGCTCTGGCTGGAAAGGCGTATCCACCACCCATTGACGAATCTGTTTGCCGGCCTGCGCCAGCGCTGCAACATCATCAATATCCGTGTTGTCCAGCAATGCATAAATACGCTGGTTCAGTCCGCTTTGGTCGAGAAACTGATTAAAAGCGTAAGATGTCGTCGCGTAGCCGTTTGGCACGGATACCCCGAGCGACGACAAATTGGTAATCATTTCTCCCAGGGAAGCATTCTTGCCCCCTACCCGATCAACATCATGCATGCCAAGCTGGTTGTACCAGAGCACTAGCGACTGTTGGTCTTGATTGGACATTGAGATTATCCTTTTAAATGATTGGAGCACATGGAACATTTTGCTATTCGCCAAATCAGCCTGGCACAATCAATTAATAAAGACTAAGTGTTGAATCGTTAAAGCAGAAAATCAGCGTTAAAATCGGATTACTCCCCGAAAAGCGCCTTGTTGCGCAACGTAGCTATTTTTGCCAACCTATTGGCAATGCGATATTTTTCACTTTTTCATGAGGTTAGCCGCGTTTTTTGTTGCGCAACGCTTGCCGTTTTTATTTTGCGCCCGCGCGGGCAAAAGCGAGAAATTAGCGCTGAACAACCCGGCTTTTCATCTATGATGGGTAATCAGCGCAGCGTAAAAATAGATCATTCGCCGGCCAGATATGGATATTTCATTTTACCCTTAGTGAAAATGAAATATTTTAGGTGATAATGTTACGCAAAAGTAAACAAAAGCATGAGGTCAACCATGAGCACTGAACGCAGCGTATTCTATATCTCTGACGGCACCGCCATCACCGCGGAAGTGCTGGGCCACGCGGTGCTGTCGCAGTTTCCGGTGAATACCAACAGCGTGACGCTGCCGTTCGTGGAGAATGTGCAGCGCGCCCAGGCGGTGAAAGCCCAGATCAATGCGCTCTACCAGCAGAGCGGCGTGCGTCCGCTGGTGTTTTTCTCGATTGTCACACCAGAGGTGCGCGACATCATTCTGGAGAGCGAAGGCTTCTGCCAGGACATCGTGCAGGCGCTGGTGGCACCGCTGCAGAGCGAACTGGGCGTGGCCTCGATGCCGGTGGCGCACCGTACCCACGGCCTGACCGCCAGTAACTTAGGCAAATACGATGCCCGCATCGCCGCGATTGATTACACCCTGGCGCACGATGACGGTATTTCGCTGCGCGGGCTGGAAGATGCGCAGGTGATTCTGCTGGGGGTATCGCGCTGCGGCAAAACCCCGACCAGCCTGTACCTGGCGATGCAGTTTGGTGTACGCGCGGCTAACTATCCGTTCATCGCTGATGACATGGATAACCTAAAGCTGCCGCCTGCGCTGCGCGCCCATCAGCACAAGCTGTTTGGCCTGACCATCGATCCGGAACGGCTGGCGGCGATTCGTCAGGAGCGCGCTGAAAATACCCGTTATGCGTCGATGCGTCAGTGCCGGCTGGAGGTCGGTGAAGTGGAGGCGCTGTTCCGCACCCATCAGATTCGCTATCTCAACAGCACTAATTACTCTGTCGAAGAGATCGCCACCAAAATCCTCGACATCATGGGCCTGCGCCGCAGCATGTACTGACCTCACCTGCCAGGTTGTAAAGCCTGGCTGCCGTCAGTAATGAATAGCCTTTTGATTTAGCTGGTTGAATTCACGGGCTAATGGTTTATTGTGATCATCATCACTTCCCGGTATTTCACCGCTGCGAAGAACAGATTTTTGAGAATCCCAATGAACAAAACTGATGAACTGCGCACCGCGCGCATCGGCACGCTGCTGACGCCGGCCGCGCTGGCGCAACAACACCCCATTTCGGCGGCGATTGCCGCTAACGTTACCGCCGCGCGTCAGCGCATCGCGCGCATCCTGACCGGTGAAGATCCACGCCTGCTGGTGATTATCGGCCCCTGCTCGCTGCACGACCCAAAGGCCGCGCTGGAGTACGCAGAGCGTCTCAGTCTGCTGCGTGAACAGCACAAGGACCGGCTGGAAATTGTGATGCGTGCCTACTTTGAGAAGCCGCGCACCGTAGTCGGCTGGAAAGGTCTGATTTCCGATCCGGATCTCGATGGCAGCTTCGACGTCAACCGCGGCATCGCTATCGCGCGCCAGCTGCTGCTGGATATCAACGCCATCGGCATGCCAACCGCCACGGAATTCCTCGATATGGTGATCGGCCAGTTTATTGCCGACCTGATCAGCTGGGGCGCGATTGGCGCGCGCACCACCGAGAGCCAGATTCACCGTGAAATGGCCTCGGCGCTCTCCTGCCCGGTGGGCTTCAAGAATGGCACCGACGGCAATGTGCAGATCGCGGTTGATGCGATTCGCGCCGCGCGCGTCAGCCATATGTTCCTGTCACCTGACAAAACCGGGCAGATGACGATTTATCAGACCAGCGGCAACCCGCACGGTCACGTGATCCTGCGCGGCGGGCGTCAGCCGAACTATCACGCTGAAGATGTCGCCGCTGCGGCCGCCAACCTGCGCGACTTCAACCTGCCGGAACAGCTGGTGATCGACTTCAGCCACGGCAACTGCCTGAAGCAGCATCGCCGCCAGCGCGATGTGGCGCAGGACGTGGCGGCGCAGATCCGGGCCGGTTCGCGGGCAGTGGCGGGAGTGATGATTGAGAGTTTCCTGCAGGAGGGGAATCAGAAAGTGGTGAGCGGCCAGCCGCTGACCTACGGCCAGTCGATTACCGATCCGTGCCTCGGCTGGGATGATAGCGCGGAGGTGCTGGCGCTGCTGGCGGCTGCCGTGGACAGCCGCTTCTGATGCCTGCTAGCTGGAGCAGCTCACCTCCAGCGTTTTTCCCCACTCCGGCGGCCGCTGGCGCAGTTCCGGACTGATGGCCGCCTCGTTAAACGGCTGCTGCAGCGCCAGATGTAATCTGGCCAGCGCCGCCGTTTCCCCCTGCTCAACCTCATCGATCACCTGCTGGGCCAGATAGTTGCGCAACACCAGCGCCGGGTTAGCCGCTTTCATGACTGCCTGACGCTGCGCATCGCTGACGCCATCCTGCAGCAGGCGCTGGCGATAGCCGTGATACCAGCGGTCGAAGGCGTCACGGTCGATGAACTCATCGCGCAGCGGTGAACGCGTCTCTGTCTGCTGCGTCTCGCTCAGCAGGCGGAACGTCAGGGTGTAATCGCTGTGCTCTGCCGTCATCAGCGCCAGCAGGTCAGTGAGAATGGCGTTATCCCCCGCATCGGCGGTCAGCAACCCGAGCTTCGCGCGCATTTTCTCGCCCCACACCCGCATCAGCTCGCTTTCGTAATGGCTGAGCGCCTGTTTCAACTGTTCCGTGCTCAGCAAACCGGACAGCGCATGCGCCAGGCGGTTAAGATTCCACAAGCCGATCATCGGCTGGTTGCTGAAGGCGTAGCGCCCCTGATAATCGCTGTGATTACAGATGAAATCCGCATTGTAGTCATCAAGGAAACCATAAGGCCCGTAATCGAGCGTCAGGCCGAGGATCGACATATTATCGGTATTCATCACGCCATGTGCGAAGCCGACGCTCTGCCACTGCGCAATCAGGCTGGCGGTGCGTTTGACGATATCGGTAAACCACAACAGATAACGATCGGCCTCCTGCTCCAGCTGCGGCCAGTGATGATGAATCGCGTAATCCGCCAGCTGGCGCACTTTCTCCGGCTCGCCGCCGTAATAGAAATGCTCAAAGTGACCAAAGCGCAGATGGCTGTCGGCGATGCGCATCAGCATTGCGCCGCGCTCGCGGGTTTCACGCTGGACCGGTTCGTCGCCAATGGCCAGCGCCAGCGCGCGCGTGGTCGGGATGCCAAGATGGTGCAGTGCTTCCGAGGCGAGAAACTCGCGCACGCTGGAGCGGATCACCGCGCGGCCATCGCCCATGCGTGAATAGGGGGTAAGCCCCGCGCCTTTCAGATGCCAGTCAAGTTTGCGGCCGTCGGCCAGTTGCTGTTCGCCCAGCAGCAGACCGCGTCCGTCACCCAGCTGACCGGCCCACACGCCAAACTGGTGCCCGCTGTAGACCTGCGCCAGCGGCGACATGCCGGGAAGCAACGCTGCGCCATACCACACGCCGTGGCCCTGGCCAGCAAACAGCGCGGCATCCAGGCCCATCTCCTGCGCCAGCGGGGCATTGTGATAACACAGCCGCCCGCCAGCAAGCGGCGTTGGGTCCAGCGCGGTGTAGAATCCCGGCAACGTCTGCTGCCAGCTATTAATAAATTGCATCGACACTCCGGAAGGTGCGCAACGGTGCGCCACCCGCATTGCGTTTAAAGATAAAGCGTAGTCTACCGTCGGGGTGACGGAGAAGACAGATGAAAGGTTACTGCTGTGAAGGCGTGGTGAGCGTGACGTGCGGATAGATGAGATCGCTTAACCGTTCCGCTTTAACCACCGGGAACAGACTGCCCTGCAGCTGCGCGCCGCTCAGGGAACTGACTTTCTCCAGCAAGGCATTATCGTCAACACCACAAATAATTATTTGCGGGGCGTAAGCGGAAAAATTATCGATAACAGTCTGAATAAATGGCGTAAATGAGGCACGTTTCGCCAGCGCATGAATAAACGCTTTGTCCATTTTTAACACGCTAAACAGATTTTCGTATACTGCCGTAGCCGGTGCTTTTCCTGCCCCAAATTGAGAAAGCGATAAGCGAAATTCCTGTTGCAGGCGTGCTAACAGCGGCTGCTTTTTACCAGCCGATAATTGCGGAAACGTTTCACTGATATCCAAAACAATAAAGGGAAGTTGTTTAAATTTCCTTAAGAGAAACTCACTGGCCAATAGCGTCGTGGCCATAGATTCATCAATACGAACCAGCGCGATAATTTGATGTAACTCAAAAAAGTCACGGTACTTTTCCAGCAGCACTAACTGGCTCTGCAGCAAACGTAATTGCTGGGCATCGTCAAGCTGCGGCAACAGCAAGTCCTGCGGCAGCGTAATCGGCGCACTGTCATGAACAAACTGGGTGACCAGCTCAACCGCAGTGAGCTGGCCCGCCAGAGAATAGGCAGGATAAAACCAGGTTTCCGACTGATAGTCGGCAGATAAATGGACTTTCATTTTTTACAGCCAGATGCAGTGGCAATTGGCGCATCGTATATCAATGAAAACGGTCAGGCAATAGGACCAAACGTTAGAAGAGACGCCGTTTTCTGTCTAATTACCGACTTTTCTGCATCAAATAATACTTAAGCCAAATGATCCAGGTTAATGTCCATACTGATTAAATTCACTGACGTCTATTTTTAGTCGCAAACCCGATTGCGGTAAAGTGCCATTTTAAATGAGAGTTATATCTGGCGGAAAAAAAACAAATAAATCGGATCAAAACCCACCTGTTTATTACGCCTTTTTTAACACTAATGGGTTAAGCGGATTAGATGCGACGCGCCTGCCAGAATACTTTGCGCCAGTAAACATTATCCAGCGAGGAGCGGATCACGCCCTGGCTGGTGGAAGCGTGAATGAAGGTATTGTCGGTGTCATAGATGCCTACGTGCAGGCCATTTTCGCCGCTGCCGGTTTTGAAAAATACCAGGTCGCCGGGCAGCAGATCGCTTTTATCGATGCGCGTGCCGATATCAGTCTGATCAATCGTTGAGCGCGGCAGCTGCAGGTCAAAGCGGTCACGAAAGGTCAGGTAGACAAAGCCAGAGCAATCCACGCCACCACGGCTTAATCCGCCATAGCGATAAGGTGTACCGCGCCAGCGGCTGAGCTGATCGTTAAGTTGCGCAATTACGGTGATGGAGTCAGACAGACGGCCATTGGGCGGCGGCGCATGATGGCTACAGCCCGCCAGCAGCAACACGAGGAGAAACAGGGTCAGCCGCATCAGAATAGTCCTTAAAAACGTCGTCCGGCTGACACTGTAGCGACAAAGCGGCGCGGCGCGCAAGTCAGGGAAGATAAAGCAGCGGCCCCTGTGGCGTCTCCAGCTGCACGAATTCGGCCTGATAAAGCGGTGCCAGTCGCTCGGCGGTCAGCACCTCACGGGCCCTGCCCTGACTGACTACGCGGCCCTGATGCATCAGCCAGACGCGATCGGCATGGCGCAGACTGTGGTTGAGATCGTGTCCGCTGGCGACAATGGCGATGCCGGCCTCGCTGAGCTGCAACAGCAGCTTATCCACCGCGCGCTGCTGTGCGATGTCAAGCGCGGTGAGCGGCTCATCCAGAATCAGTAACGCACCGCGCGGATTAATTGCCGGATGGATCTGCAGCACCACCGCCGCCAGGCGCACCCGCTGCCACTCACCGCCGGAGAGCTGCGCCAGCGGACGCGTCAGCTTATCCTGCAAGCCAAGCTGCTGCAGCAGGTCAGTGAGCGTCGCCTGCGCGTTATCGCCGCCCGGCGGGCTGTGCAGCCGCAGATAGTGCCACACCGGCAGCGCCGCAGGCGCCGGCTGCTGCTGCGGGAGCCAGGCGCGCTGCTGTGCCAGTGCGGCACCCGACCAGCTTTGCAGCGGCTGGCCGGCCAGCGTCAACTGCCCTTCGGCGTCGAGCAGGCCAGCGAGCGCAGTCAGCAGCGTGCTCTTGCCGGCGCCGTTAGGGCCGACCACGTGCACGCGCTCACCGCGGCAGAGCGTCAGGTTCCCCGCGCTCAGCCGTCCAGGCACGCGCAGGTCGTGGCACTGCAGCAGCATTACGCCGCCAGCGCCTGCTCAATGCGCTTCAGAATGATCGGATCGTCCGGCGTCATGTCCGGCGAGAAGCGCGCAATCACCTCACCCTGTTTGTTGATGAGGAACTTTTCGAAATTCCACAGGATATCGCCCGGCGCTTTCGGCGCGCGGCCTTTGCTCTCCATGCGCTCAAGGAAACCGCTGCCTGCCGGGCGTTCGGCTTCCGGCTGCGCGGCGACCAGCTGACGGTACAGCGGATGACGCTGCTCGCCGTTAACCTCCGTTTTGTCGAACAGCGGGAAGGTTACGCCGTATGTGGTGCTGCAGAAGGTTTTGATCTCTTCGTTGCTGCCCGGTTCCTGCTCAAGAAACTGATTACAGGGGAAGCCCAGCACGCTGAAATCTTTGTCCTGCCAGGCCTTCTGCAGCGACTCCAGCTGTTCATACTGCGGCGTCAGGCCGCATTTTGATGCTACGTTAACCACCAGCAGCACCTTGCCCTGATACTGTGCCAGCGTGGTTTTTTCACCGTCCAGCGTAACCAGTTCTGTCTGATAAAGGCTCATCGTCGATTCCCGTTGTTGATTGCACTGTGCCAGCCGCAGCTAGCGCGAAGACTTTACTAATAACATGATAAACAGCGGCGCGCCGAGCGTGGCAGTGACCACCCCAATCGGCAGCTCGGCCGAGGTCAGCACCAGCCGTGCCAGAATGTCCGCCGCCAGCAGTACCGCCGCGCCCGCCAGCGCCGCGGCCGGCAGCAGGGAGCGATGATCGCTCAGGCCGCTGAGGCGCAGCAGATGGGGGATAACCAGTCCGACAAATCCAATCGCACCGGCCATCGCCACGCTGACGCCCACCAGCCAGCCCATCGCCAGCACCAGCAGATTGCGCCACAGCAGCAGTGGCAGGCCGAGCTGCCGCGCCGACACCTCCCCCAGCGCCAGCAGATTAAGCGTCCGGGCGCTGGCCAGCAGCGCCAGCGTCACCGGCAGCAACGCCAGCATCATCCAGCCGTAGCGCCAGTCGATGCCGCTAAAGCCCCCCATCATCCAGTACATCAGCTGGCGCAGATCGAGGCTGGTGCTAAAGTACACCGCCCACGTCATGATGGCGCTACAGATAATGCCGAGCGCCACGCCGGTCAGCAGCAGACGGCTGGCCGACAGCTGACGATGGGCAAAATGCAGCAGAATCAGCGTGATCAGCAGCGCGCCCGCCATCGCTGCCAGCGCCAGGCTCCACAGTGCGCCGTTACCCAGCAGCACCGCCAGCACCAGGCCGATGCCGGCGCCGTTCGATACGCCCAGCAGCCCGGGCTCCGCCAGCGGATTGTTGAACAGCGCCTGCATCACCACGCCGCAGACTGCCAGCGCCGCGCCCACCAGCAGCACCGCCAGAGTGCGCGGCAGGCGCAGCTGCCAGACGAACAGATCGCCGCTGGCAGAAAACCATTGCAGCGGAGAAATCCAGCTGTCGCCCGTGCACAGACTGAGCACCAGTAGCAGCAGCACTGCGGCAGTAAGCGCGCCGAGCCAGCGCCGGCTGCGACGGTCGGCCTGTTGGGCCAGCTGATCCAGCAGAGTCATAAGTAAGATTGGCAGAGAAAACAGAGATTTGATTGTAGAGAGATTACGCTAAAAAGAAAGCCGCGCCTGCAGCGTGCTGCCGGGATTGCGCGCATAAAAAAGGCCGCTGAGCGGCCTTTTTGTCATACTGAAATCAGTCAGCATCCTTGGGTGACGCGTTCTCCACGCGACTTTTCAACTTCTGCCCCGGACGGAATGTCACCACGCGGCGGGCGGTGATTGGAATATCTTCCCCCGTCTTCGGGTTACGGCCCGGACGCTGGTTTTTGTCACGCAGATCAAAATTACCAAATCCGGACAGTTTTACCTGTTCTCCGTTTTCCAACGCGCGGCGAACTTCTTCGAAAAAAAGCTCTACCAACTCTTTGGCATCGCGTTTGCTCAACCCGAGTTTTTCAAACAGGTACTCTGACATTTCAGCTTTTGTAAGCGCCATAGGTTCAATCCCTCAAGGTTGCCTGGAATCGCTCTTTTAATGCTG